>NZ_JARGEF010000005.1:0-89450 GCF_033794725.1 Streptomyces sp. ID05-39B
TTTTGTTTTTTTTTTTTTTTAAAACAAAGAGGGCAATAGGGTTTTTTCCCTGTCTGGGGGGCCGGGGGAGTTTTTAAAGGGACGACCCTGCCTGGATGGCCAACGGCTCCTACGCCGTCGTACGCCGTATCCGCATGCTTCTCGACGACTGGGAGCAGCTCTCGGCCCACGCCCAGGAGCAGGTCATCGGGCGGCGCAAGTCCGACGGGGCGCCGCTGACCGGAGGCGGCGAGACGACCGAGATGGACCTGGAGAAGACCGACGCGAACGGCGATCTCGTCGTCCCTGTCAACGCCCACGCCCGGATCACGCGCCCCGACCAGAACGGCGGCGCGGCGATGCTGCGCCGGCCGTTCTCCTACCACGACGGCATCGACGCCGACGGGGTACCGGACGCGGGCCTGCTGTTCGTCTGCTGGCAGGCCGATCCGCTGCGCGGTTTCGTCACCGTGCAGCGCAAGCTGGACCGCGGGGACGCCCTGTCGAAGTACGTCCGCCACGAGTCGAGCGGCCTGTTCGCGGTGCCGGGCGGAGCGGCGGAGGGTGAGTACGTGGGGCAGCGGTTGCTGGAGGGGTGAGACACGCCGGGCGCGGGTCACGCCGGTTCACTCGCGTGAGGGGTGCCTGTGAGACGTGCGCTCCTCGTTTCGCAAGGCCCATTAGGGTGAGGTCATGCCAGCGAGCTATGCGTATCTCGGCCCCGAGGGCACCTTCACGGAGGTCGCCCTGCGCACGCTTCCGGAGGCGGCCACCCGGCAGCTGATCCCGTACGTGTCCGTGCAGTCCGCCCTCGACGCGGTCCGCACCGGCGAGGCCGAGGCCGCGTTCGTGCCGATCGAGAACTCGGTCGAGGGCGGGATCACCACGACCCTCGACGAGCTGGTCGCGGGCACCCCGCTGATGATCTACCGCGAGGTGCTGCTGTCGATCACCTTCGCGCTGCTGGTCAGGCCGGGCACGAAGCTGTCCGACGTCAAGACGGTCTCGGCCCACCCGGCCGCACAGCCGCAGGTGCGCAACTGGCTCAAGGCCAATCTCCCGGACGCCGTGTGGGAGTCGGCCGCCTCCAACGCGGACGCCGCACGCCTGGTCCAGGAGGGCCGTTACGACGCCGCCTTCGCGGGCGAGTTCGCGGCCGCCCGGTACGGCCTCGAAGCGCTGGAGACCGAGATCCACGACGCGGAGAACGCGCAGACGCGCTTCGTGCTGGTGGGCCGCCCGGCCCGGCCCGCCGCGCCGACCGGCGCCGACAAGACGTCCGTGGTGCTGTGGCAGCGCGACGACCATCCCGGTGGGCTGCGTGACCTGCTGGGCGAGTTCGCCACCCGAGGCATCAACCTCATGGTGCTCCAGTCGCGGCCGACCGGCGCCGGCATCGGCAACTACTGCTTCTGCATCGACGCGGCCGGGCATATCTCGGAGCGCCGGATGGCCGAGGCGCTCATGGGTCTCAAGCGCATCTGTCGCGATGTGCGTTTCCTCGGTTCGTATCCGCGCGCGGACGTGACCGCGGCGCAGGTGCGGACGCCACTGCCGGGAACGTCGGAGGGTGAGTTCATGGCGGCGGCGGAGTGGGTCACGCGCTGCCAGGACGGCCGGTTCTAGAAGGCGCCCGGCTTACGCCGGCCTGTCGCACGCGTGACGAGCTTCTTACGCGCGCCTTTCGGCCGGTCCTACCTGCATATCTTTGTTATCCACAGGAGTTATCCACAGGCTGGCATCTCGACCTGGGGACAAGTCGACACGGAAGCGGTAGTCGGTCGACAAATCGCCCTCCAGCACCCCGCTCGCCCCTCGGCTCGGCAGGTCACTCTTCGTCCACCTGTTTCCTTGGATCAATCCTTTAGAGCGACCCATTTCCACACGAAAGTGAGTGCAGGAGGGGTTTGACCAAGGAATTCGCCCCACCGGAGGGCTCCTTCGGAATGATCGATTCCGATGTCCACAGATCTTTCGCACAGCCTGTGGATAACTTTCCCGACGAGTGGATTCCTGTGGACAACCGGCCCCCCAAGTGCCGCTCCGCACAAGGAAATCGAGTCAACACACTGCCGCAAGGCCGCCCCCTCCAGCGAGCCGGACGATGGTCACTGACGCGGCAGACAGACCAGCGGGCGCCTAGGGCAATTCCCTCATAACGGTCCGTAAGACGTGTCTCGCAATAGTGAGTCGTGAGGCGTCACCATGCACCGGTAGCCTTGACCTCGTGATTGACCTTCGCCTGCTCCGTGAGGACCCCGACCGTGTGCGTGCGTCCCAGCGCGCCCGTGGAGAGGACGTCGCGCTCGTCGACTCTCTCCTGTCCGCCGACGAGCGGCGCAGGTCGTCCGGCGTCCGCTTCGACGAGCTGCGTGCCGAGCAGAGGTCGCTCGGCAAGCTCATCCCCAAGGCGTCCGCGGACGAGAAGGCCGAGCTGCTGAAGAAGGCCAGCCAGCTCGCCGCCGACGTGAAGGTGGCCGACGCCGAGCGCGACGCCGCCGACACCGAGACCCGGGAACTGCTGCTCCAGCTCGGCAACCTCGTCCACCCCGACGTGCCCGTCGGCGGCGAGGAGGACTTCGTCACGCTGGAGACGCACGGAGACATCCGCGACTTCGGCGCCGAGGGGTTCGAACCCAAGGACCACCTGGAACTCGGCCAGCTGCTCGGCGCCATCGACGTCGAGCGGGGCGCGAAGGTCTCCGGCTCGCGGTTCTACTTCCTCACCGGCATCGGCGCCCTGCTGGAGCTGGCCCTGGTGAACGCGGCGATCGCGCAGGCCACGGCGGCCGGCTTCACGCCGATGCTGACCCCGGCCCTGGTCCGCCCCCAGTCCATGGCGGGCACCGGCTTCCTCGGCCAGGCGGCCCAGGACGTCTACCACCTCGAGAAGGACGACCTCTACCTCGTCGGCACCTCCGAGGTCGCCCTCGCCGCGTACCACATGGACGAGATCATCGACGCCGATCGTCTGCCACTGCGCTACGCGGGCTTCTCCCCCTGCTTCCGCCGCGAGGCCGGTTCGCACGGCAAGGACACCAAGGGCATCTTCCGCGTCCACCAGTTCGACAAGGTGGAGATGTTCACCTACGTCACTCCCGAGGACTCGCAGGCCGAGCACCAGCGCCTGCTGGAGTGGGAGAAGCAGTGGCTGACCTCGCTGGAGCTGCCGTTCCGCGTGATCGACGTCGCCACCGGTGACCTCGGCTCCTCGGCGGCCCGCAAGTTCGACTGCGAGGCCTGGATCCCGACCCAGGGCAAGTACCGCGAGCTGACGTCGACCTCGGACTGCACGGAGTACCAGTCCCGCCGGCTGTCGATCCGCGTCCGCGAGGGCAAGCAGGTCCGCCCGCTGGCCACCCTCAACGGCACACTGTGCGCCGTACCGCGCACCATCGTGGCGATCCTGGAGAACCACCAGCAGGCCGACGGCTCCGTGCGCGTGCCCGAGGTGCTGCGGCCCTACCTCGGCGGCCGGGAAGTCCTGGAGCCGGTGGCCAGGTGAGCGAGGCCGCCGCCCCGGTCTTCCCGTACCGGCTGATCGCGACCGACCTCGACGGGACACTGCTGCGTTCCGACGAGTCGGTCTCCCGGCGCACCCGTGACGCCCTCGCCGCGGCCACCGCGGCGGGCGCGGCCCACATCGTGGTGACCGGCCGCGGCGTCCCGTGGACCCGGCACATCCTCGACGATCTCGGCTACGAGGGTCTCGCGGTCTGCGGTCAGGGCGCCCAGGTCTACGACGTCGGCGCGCATCGCCTGCTGACCTCGGTGACCCTGGACCGGCAGCTGGCCGCGGTGGCACTGGCCAAGATCGAGGCGGAGGTCGGCCCGCTGTACCTTGCGGCGAGCCGGGACGGACTGGAGGGAGAGGTGCTGGTCGGTCCCGGTTACTCGGTCACCGGGAGGCTCCCCTCGACTCCGTTCACCGACGCGTCGGACCTGTGGTCGGCCCCGCTGAACAAGATCTACATCCAGCATCCCGAGCTGTCGGACGACGAGCTGGCCGAGGCGGCCCGCCAGGCCGCGGGCGGCTTCGTCACGGTCGCGATGGCCGGCGCGGGAATCGTGGAACTGCTTCCCCTCGGCCTGTCCAAGGCCACCGGCCTCTCCCTGGCGGCCCGCCGCCTGGGCCTGAAGGCCGCCGACACCATCGCCTTCGGCGACATGCCCAACGACATCCCCATGTTCGCCTGGTCCGCGAAAAGCGTGGCCATGGCCAACGCCCACCCCGACCTGAAAGCAGTAGCCGACGAACTGACCACCTCCAACGAGGAGGACGGTATCGCGGCAGTACTGGAGAGACTGCTGAGCTAGCCCGGCAGCCGGGTCCCCCCACAGGGCACCCGACCGGGAAGGCTCCTATGGCAACGGGCCGGCGGGGCGGGGCCACGGCACGGGCCTACGCAGCACGCAGCACAACGATCACCGCGGCGATCGAAGGCGCCCGGGGCCGCCGCAGGCGATCAGGGGCGCGGGGAACTGCGCGCCCAGCCCCCAAGCACCCGCACTCGAACCCAACCGACAACCCGCCCGGCGCAACAGCCAACCCGAGCCTGCTCAACCCACCCAGGCCAAATCTCCAGCCCAGTCAAAGTGACAACATCCCGCGGAGGATGCACGAATCGAACGTGCGCGGGGTTCCCCCCGACCACGGCTTAGCAAGCCGGTGCCTTACCTCTCGGCCAATCCTCCGGGTGGGCGGCCTCACGCGAGAGCGACATCGCGTGCTCGAAGCGGCCGCCCCGGGCAGCTCCCCGTGTGTGCGGCGGACTCCATGGAGGGGTAACTACTCCGGAGACCGCCGCCGGCTGCCCTGTAGGGAGCTGGGCGTACTGCCGTGCATGGACATCGCCCCGCTCCTCTCCCAGCGTGTGGCGCCGGGCTTCCCGGCGCTGCGGACAACAACCATCCTGCCCACACGCCGAGTTGAGCGCCACCGAATAAAACAGCTGTGCGAGCAGCGGGATTCAGCAGCTCCGACAGCCTGCCGAAGCCACCTCGTCGGGACGCCGCAGCGCCCTACCGACGGCGCCACCTGCGCCGCCGCGCCTTGCTGAAGAACCACCCCGCGGGCGGCTCGTCCGAGCGCCATGGCTGAGGCTCGGGCTCCTCCGCGCGCCAGCGCGCGGCAAGCATCCGCGCCCGGGCGGACGGCTCGGAGGTGTCGGCGGCCCGTATGAAGTCCTCGTCGAGAACGAGATCGCTCCAGCCCTCGTCCGAGCCGTGCTCCGGGGCCCGACCGGCAGCCCGGTCAGGTATCCCGCCCTCCGCGCGCCCGCGGTCGTCACCGCGGTCGTCACCGCGCTCACTTCCGCCGGACCGCACCACCTCGTCCGCCATCCCGTCCTCCTGTCGTCCTCCTGCCGTCCCGTCCTCACGGCCGTTTCCGTTCGCCCAGTGTGGCCAGGCGGAGATGAAGCCCCCGTCAAGAGCCCGTGCGAGCGAGCCCGCACGGGAGCCCGCCCCTACTCCTCCCCTGCCAGCGTCAGCGACCGCAGCTTCTGTCCCGCGTACCAGGTCGCGAGCACCGTCACCCCGACCAACAGGACGGTCGCCGTGGTCAGTCCCACGTCCGAGGTGATGAGGTCACCACCGGCGACCTTGTCGGCCACGGCCAGCGACCACTGCTGGACGCTAAGCGTGCGCGCACCCGGCACCAGCGAACCGAACAGGGCCTCCCAGACCAGGGCGTAGACGAGGCCGAAGACCACCGCGTGCCGGGACACCGTGCCGAGCAGCAGGAACAGCGCCGCGTAGGCGATGGAGGAGACCAGCGCGGCGATCGTGTAGGCGACGGCGATCTGCTGGCCGTTGCCGTTGAGGATGAATCCGGCGATCAGGGTGGGCAGCGCCGAGAACACCATCGTCACCGCGATGGCGACGATGAGCTTGGTGAAGATGATCGTCGGCCGCTTCAGCGGCTTGGACAGCAGATAGACCACGGAACCGTCGTCGATCTCGGGCCCGATCGCGCCCGTGCCGGCGATGACGCCGATGATCGGCACCATGGTGGCGAGCGCGAGCCCGCCGAGCAGGTCGGACGCGGTCTGGTCGTCGGCACCGGCGAGGCCGCGCACCACCACCGAGATCGCGATCAGCAACAGCGGCAGCGCGCCGAGGATAAGGGCCCGGCGCCGGCCGAGCAGGGCGCGGTACGTGAGTCGGGCGACTGTGGGGTCGTACATCTTCGGCCTCCTACGCCGCGACCAGGTACGAGAACACGGACTCGAGGGACTCGTCGGACGGCGAGACCGTGAGCAGTCTGATGCCGTGGTCCCTGGCGACCCGTGGCAGCAGTGAGGTGAAGCGGCCGAAGTCGACGGCCTGGATGCGCAGCGCTCCCTCGGCGAGGTCGACCTCGATGCCGGAGGTCGACGGGTCGGCGATCAGCGCGGCCGCGAGGGCGCGGTCGTCGCTGGAGCGCACGAGGTAGCAGTGCGGGCGGTCGGTCATCAGCCGGCGGATCTTGCGGAAGTCGCCGCTGGCCGCGTGGCGCCCGGCGACGACGACCTCGATGTGCCAGGCCAGTTGCTCGACCTCTTCGAGGATGTGCGAGGAGAACAGCACGGTGCGGCCTTCGTCGCCCATGCGTCGCAGCAGGTCCATGAGCTGCATCCGCTGGCGCGGATCCATGCCGTTGAAGGGCTCGTCCAAGAGCAGCAGCGACGGGTCGTGCACGAGGGCGCTGGCCATCTTCACGCGCTGGCGCATGCCCTTGGAGTACGTCTCGATCTTGCGGTCCTGCGCGTACTCCATCTCGACCGTGGCCAGGGCCTTCTGGGCGGCCTTGGCGCCGAGGCCGTGCAGCTCGGCGTTGGCGACGACGAACTCGCGGCCGGTGAGGAAGTCGTACATCGCCTCACGCTCGGGAACGATGCCGATGTGCCGGTAGATGTCCTCGTTGCGCCACACCTGCTGGCCGTCGAGGGTGACGGTGCCGGTGGAGGGGGCGAGGAAGCCGCCCATCATGTTGATGAGGGTGGACTTTCCGGCGCCGTTGGGGCCCAGCAGGCCCGTGACACCGGGGCCGACGGTCATGGTGATGTCGTTGACGGCGACCACGTTGCCGAACCAGCGGGAGACGTGGTCGAGGGAGAGCGTGGTCACAGGCCCACCTTCTTGTAGCGGCGCATCAGGAGGCCGTAGCACGCGGCGATCAGGCCCAGGCAGACGAGGACGTAAACGACGCCCTCCCCGTTGGACGGGCTGATCCCGCCCGGAGCGGCGGAACTCGCGCCGAGGAACGCCGACTGCACACCGTCGATGAGGGTGACCGGCGAGAACAGCCCGATCCACGGGATGGCTCCGGTGCTGTCCTGTGCCTCGGCGATGGCCTGCAGCGTCGAGACGGCGCCGTAGGAGATGGTCAGTACGGCGATGACCGCCGCGATGCCGAAGCCGCGGCGTGGCGTGACCGCCGCGATGACCAGGCCGAGGCCGGCGAAGAGCAGCGAGAGCAGCGCCACGGACACGAGTCCCTGGGCGAATCCCTCGGTCTGGTCGGCGAAGTCGAGCTTGGCCAGCAGGGCACCCACGTAGAGCACGAGCAGGGGTGCGGCGGTGAGGATGAACAGGGCGGAGGCGAGCGCCGCGAACTTGGCTCGGACGTAGTCCGCGGTCTCGATCGGCCGGGAGAAGTACAGCGGCACGGTCTTGAAGCGCAGGTCGCGTGAGACGGACTGGGGAGCCTGCGAGGCGACGTAGAGGCTGATGACGGCCTGCATGACGATCGCGTAGCGGGTGTAGTCCAGCGGAAGTTCCTTGGCCTTCGTGGCGACGGCGACGGCGACCATGATGGCCGCGGGCACGCACATCACCACGAACAGGAGCATGGGCAGCACCTTGGACTTCACCGAGCGGCCGAGGCCGTAGGCGCCGCGCAGGGACTGCGAGTAGAGGGACCGGCGGGCGTAGGCGCGGCCAAGGCGTGGACCGTCGTAACTGCGGTAGCCGATGTTGTGGATGCGGGTCTGGTCGCCCGAGGGGGTGGTCACCGGGTGCTCAACTGCCATGGCCGACGGCCTCCTTCCGCTGCTCGTCACTGTCGTGGAAGACCTCGGAGATGTGGTGCCTGCGCTGTTCCATGCGCACCAGGCCGAGGCCCAGGTCGGCGACCAGGTCCCGTACGACGTCGTAGGTGTCCTCGCCCTGTGCGGTCAGCAGCAGGACGTGGCCCGCGCCGGGCAGGCCGCTGTCGGCGTCAAGGACGTCGACCCCGCGCGCGTGGAGCGCCTCACGGACCGCGCGGGTGCCGTCCGGGTGCTCGTCGGTGTCGGTGACCTCGATGGCGAGGGTGGTGGTGGTCTGGGTGAAGTCGGTGGTGGCGCTGGAGCGCAGGAGCTTGCCGCCGTCGACGACCACGACGTGGTCGCAGGTCCGCTCGAGTTCGCCCAGCAGGTGGGAGGTGACGAGGACCGAGATGCCGAAGTCGGTGTGGATACGGCGGATCAGGCCGAGCATCTCGTCGCGGCCGACCGGGTCGAGGCCGTTGGTCGGCTCGTCGAGGAGGACCAGTTGCGGGTCGTGGACCAGGGCCTGGGCGAGTTTCACGCGCTGTTTCATGCCCGTGGAGTAGCCGCCGATGGGGCGGTAGCGCTCCTCGTACAGCCCGACGTGGCGCAGGGTGTCGGCGGTGCGCTCGCGCGCGGCGGTAGGCGGCAGGCCGGACATGCGCGCCATGTGCACGACGAACTCGGTGGCCGAGACGTCGGGCGGCAGGCAGTCGTGCTCCGGCATGTAGCCGACGCGCTCCCGGATGGCGGCACCCTTCGTCGCGACGTCGAGTCCGAGCACTTCGGCGCGGCCTTCGGTGGCGGGGGACAGACCCAGAAGGATCTTGATCAGTGTGGACTTGCCGGCCCCGTTGGCACCGACGAGTCCGGTCACACCGGGCCCGACGTCCACGGAGAGCCGGTCAAGAGCGGTTACCCGGGGGAACCGCTTGCTCAGGCTTTCGGTCGCGATCACAGTCACGTCCTCGACGATAGTGACGCGGACCACGCCAAGTCGTCAGACCGCAGAGCTGTCCTCGTCTCAGCCTCGAGATGTACGGGCCCGTAGGGGTTCCCCATCCTGAGAGCTACGGAACGCGGGTATCAGGTGTCCCGTCCACCCTATTGACGCCTTCTCTAACAAGTGCCAGATTCGGCGTAGTCACGTTACGGACACGTACCGCAATCGGCGCGGACCGGTGGGACGAGGTGCATGACGACGGCAGGGACACGCGAACTCATCTCCGGCCTGCGGGGGTTCCAGCGGGTGCAGCGTCTACGAGTGTGCTCAGGAGGTGGCGGCCCGGCTGGAGCCCGGGGTCACGGAACGCGAGGCCGCGCGCATGCAGCGCGAGTGGCTGCGCGCGTGGGGCGTGCGGGACTGGTTCCACCTCCCGTTCGCCTGGTTCGGGGACCGCACGACGTTCGTGGGGTTCCGGGTGCCTCTCCAGTTCTTCCCGACCGACCGCCGGCTGCAGCCCGGCATGCCGTTCACCTGGACATGGCCCCGGTCTTCGAGGGCTTCACGGCGGACATCGGCTACTCGGGCGCGCTCGGCGGTCACCCGCTCCAGGAGATGCTGATGGACGACCTGGAGTCGCACCGGAAGCTGATCCTGCGCGAGGTGCGCGAGCGGCGGTCGCTGCGTGAGATCCACCAGGACGTCGACCGCCTCATGGTCCGACAGGGTTACGCCAACCGGCATCGCGCGTACCCCTTCGGCATGATCGCCCACAAGGTGGACCGGGTGCGGGAACGCCGCTGGTCGCCCCGGCTGTTCGGGTTCGGTACCCAGGCTCTGAAGGGGCTGGCGTCGGACGCGCTGCACGGCCACCGTGAGGGCTGGTCACCGCTGTGGTCGCCGTACCGTTTCTCCGACCATCCGCCGCGGCCTGGCCTGTGGGCGGTCGAACCACATCTCGGATTCCGGGGTGCGGGCGCGAAATTCGAGGAGATCCTGGTGGTGACCGATTCCCAAGATCCCGCGGAGAGCGCCTTCTGGCTGGACGACGATCTGCCGCATGTGCGGCGCTGGGCGCGGGGGAAGGCGGAGGAGAAGTGACGATGCTGAAGGGTGCGCGTGAGCGCCGGGTGCGGACCGGCGGGATCGAACTGTGCGTGGCCGAACTGGGGGAGGCCGGGCGGCCGACGGTCGTCCTGGTCCACGGCTATCCGGACAGCAAGGAGGTGTGGTCCGAGGTCGCGTCCCGGCTGGCCGACCGCTTCCACGTCGTCCTGTACGACGTCCGGGGGCATGGCCGTTCCAGCGCGCCGCGCCCGCTGCGGGGCGGATTCACCCTGGAGAAGCTCACGGACGACTTTCTCGCGGTCGCGGACGCGGTCAGCCCCGGCCGTCCGGTGCATCTGGTCGGGCACGACTGGGGCTCGGTGCAGTCCTGGGAGTTCGTCACGGTCGAGCGGACCAAGGGCAGGGTCGCGTCGTTCACCTCGATGTCCGGCCCGTCCCTCGACCACTTCGGCCACTGGATCAACAAGCGTCTCACCCGGCCCACTCCGCGCCGCCTCGGCCAACTCCTCGGCCAGGGCGCGAAGTCCTGGTACGTGTACCTGCTCCACACTCCCGTGCTGCCCGAACTCGCCTGGCGCGGCCCCCTCGGCAAGCGCTGGCCCGGCATCCTGCGCCGGCTGGAGAAGGTCCCCGGCGGCGACTACCCCACGTCCTCGCTGCCCTCCGACGCGGCCCACGGTGCCTGGCTCTACCGCGACAACGTACGGTCCCGGCTGCGCCGACCACGCCTGGACGCCCACGCCCACACCCCGGTTCAGCTCATCACGCCCCTGGGGGACGCTTTCCTGGCGGAGCAGCTCTACGACGACCTGGAGCTGTGGGCTCCGCGCCTGACTCGCCGGACGATCCCGGCGAAACACTGGGTGCCGCGCACCCGGCCCGATCAGCTGGCCTCATGGATCACGGAGTTCGTGAACTCCGTGGAGGGCGAGGGGAAGAGCCAGGCGGGCACCCCCGCGACCGAGCGGGAGCCGAAGGCGACCGGTCCGTACGCCGACCGGTTCGGCGGGCAGTTGGTGCTGGTCACCGGGGCGGGCAGCGGCATCGGACGGGCGACGGCGTTCGCGTTCGCCGAGGCGGGAGCGCGGGTCATCGCCGTCGACCGGGACACCAAAAGCGCCTCCCGCACCGCCGAACTGGCCCGTGCCGTCGGCGCGACGGATGCCTGGGCGGAGACGGTGGACGTCTCCGACGAGCAGGCGATGGAGAAGCTCGCGGCGAAGGTACTCGCCGAACGCGGCGTGGTGGACGTGCTGGTGAACAACGCGGGCATAGGAATGTCCGGTTCGTTCCTGGACACCACGCCGGAGGACTGGCGCAAGGTGTTGGACGTCAACCTCTGGGGTGTCATCCATGGTTGTCGCCTCTTCGGCAGACAGATGGCGGACCGCGGCCAAGGCGGCCACATCGTCAACACCGCTTCCGCCGCCGCCTTCCAGCCGTCCAAGTCGCTGCCCGCCTACAGCGCGTCCAAGGCCGCCGTGCTGATGCTGAGCGAGTGCCTGCGCGCCGAACTGGCAGGCCGGGACATCGGTGTTACGGCCGTCTGTCCAGGACTGGTCAACACGAACATCACCTCCACAGCCGCGTTCGTCGGTGTCGACGCGGAGGAGGAGCGGCGTCGACAGAAGCGCTCGGCGCGCCTGTACGCGCTGCGCAACTACCCGCCGGAAAAGGTCGCAAGCGCGATCCTGCGCGCCGTGGCCCGCAACGAGGCGGTGGTCCCGGTCACGCCCGAGGCGAAGGTCTCGCATGCCCTCTCCCGGTTCGCACCGGGGACATTGAGGCGACTCGCGCGCATGGAGCCACGCATGTAGGACGGTTGGCAGTAGGCGGCGGCGCAGTATCCGAAGCGGTCGTTGGCAGCGCGGACTTCGACCACCACGTCCCAAGCCACTGACCTTCAACCGACCTTGACGAAGCACCGCTAACTGGCAGGTGGTTGTCCACAGGAGCCCCAATTCCCCTGTGTACAACTACAGTTGCTTGTGGATCAAACGTCGGTCCCAAAACTCGATGCGTGATCCCCGTCTCGCCCGTCATGCTGACCAGATGGACGAAAGACGCACCGTGAAGGTGTCGAAGTACCTCTCCAAGCATCTGCGCCACCGGCCCGAGCGCATCGGCCTCAGGCCCGACGAGGCCGGCTGGGTCGAGATCGAGACGCTCATCGCGGCAGCCGCGGCTCATGGATTCCACTTCACCCGTGACGAGCTGGACCACGTCGTCGCCGCGAACGACAAGAAGCGCTTCGCGGTCGAGGGCACACGCATCCGCGCGAGCCAGGGCCACAGCATCGACGTGGACCTCGGCCTTCCGGAGGCGACGCCACCGCCGTACCTCTACCACGGGACCGTGGCCCGGCACCTGGACGCGATCCGGAACGAGGGACTGCGGCCCATGAACCGGCATGACGTGCACCTCTCCGCCGACCGGGAGACCGCGACCCGGGTCGGCGCCCGCCGAGGACGGCCGGTGGTGCTCTCCGTGGACGCGGGGGCCATGCACCGCGACGGCCACGCCTTCCACGTGAGCGCCAACGGGGTATGGCTGACGAAGGCCGTACCACCGCGGTACCTGCGCTTTCCCGAGCCGCACTGACACCGGCCGAGCGCCGCCGCGGCCACCGTCACCCCGCGGTCCGTGGCCGGCCCGGCGCGCACGGTGACCGTTTCACGTGAAACACGGTCGGCCGCATACGCTCGATGTCATGAGTCTGCGACTGAGCACCGTGATCCTCCCGTACCTCCGCTGGCACGAAGGCGGCCGTTCGGCCTGGACACGTGCCGAGCAGCTCGGCTTCCACACCGGCTACACCTACGACCACCTGTCCTGGCGCACCTTCCGCGACGGCCCCTGGTTCGGCGCGATCCCGACGCTGACCGCCGCCGCGACCGCCACCGAGCGACTGCGCCTGGGCACCCTCGTGACCTCGCCGAACTTCCGGCACCCGGTGAACCTCGCCAAGGAACTGATCTCCCTGGACGACATCTCCGGCGGCCGGATCACCCTCGGAATCGGCGCGGGTGGCACCGGCTTCGACGCCACCGCCCTCGGCCAGGACCCGTGGACCCCACGCGAGCGGGCGGACCGCTTCGCCGAGTTCGTGCCGCTTCTGGACCGCCTGCTCACCGAGGACTCGGTGTCCTACGAGGGCGACTTCTACTCGGCGCATGAGGCGCGCAACATCCCCGGCTGCGTGCAGCGCCCCCGGCTGCCCTTCGCCGTCGCCGCGACCGGCCCGCGCGGACTGAAGCTCACCGCACGCCATGGCCAGGCCTGGGTGACCACCGGCGACCCCAAGCTGTTCGAGAACGGCACCCCCGAGCAGTCGGTCGGGGCCCTCCACGGCCAGATCGAGAAGCTCACGGACGCCTGTGTGGCGCTCGGACGGGACGTTCACACCGTGGAGAAGGTCCTGCTGACCGGCTTCACGCCGGACCGCGGCCGGCCGCTGGAGTCGCTCGACGCCTTCGTGGACTTCGCGGGCCGTCACCAGGAGCTGGGCTTCACCGAGATCGTCATCCACTGGCCCATCCCGGACTCCGACTTCGCCGCGGACCAGAAGGTCTTCGAGCAGATCGCCATGGAGGCCCCTTCGCAGTTGCGCTGACCTGGGCGACTGACACCCGCACCGGCCTGTGACGTGAGAGACCGCACCTTGTCCGTGCGGCCTCTCGCACGACCGTGCGGATCCATACGGGAGAATGACCGGGTGACCTCAGCGACTCGACAGCCCGAAACCCCGGCCGCCACCACCCCGCCGCGGCTGATCGCCACCGATCTCGACGGGACCCTGCTGCGCGACGACAAGTCGGTGTCCCCGCGTACCGTCGCGGCCCTTGCCGCCGCCGAGAAGGCGGGCATCGAGGTCTTCTTCGTCACCGGCCGCCCCGCCCGCTGGATGGACGTCGTCAGCGAACATGTCCACGGGCACGGTCTGGCGATCTGCGGAAACGGCGCCGCCGTGGTCGATCTGCACGGCGGCCCTGGCACCCACCGGTTCGTGAAGGTGCGCGAGCTGGCCCGGGACAACGCGCTGGACGCCGTACGCCTTCTGCGCGAGGCGGCTCCCGGGACCGTGTACGCGGTCGAGCAGACCTACGGTTTCTACCAGGAGCCGGAGTATCCCAAAATGCACCTGGAGGTCCCCGACTCCCTCGCGCCCGCCGAGCGGCTGCTCGCGCCGGACGCTCCGGGGGCCGGTGAACCTGTGCTGAAGATCCTCGCGTACCACCCCACGCTCGACCCCGACGCCTTCCTGACCCTGGCGCGGCTGGCCATCGGCGACCGCGCCAATGTCACCCGCTCCAGCCCCAGCGCGCTGTTGGAGATCAGCGGCCCCGATGTCTCCAAGGCCAGCACGCTCGCCCTGTGCTGCGCGGAGCGGGGCATCTCGCACGAGGAGGTCGTCGCGTTCGGGGACATGCCGAACGACGTCGAGATGCTCACCTGGGCGGGCCGTTCGTACGCCATGGGCAACGCGCACCCGGACGTGATCGCCGCGGCCTCCGGGCAGACGGTCGCCAACAATGACGACGGGGTGGCCGTCGTCATCGAGCGGCTGGTCACCGAGCGACTCCAGGCCCCCGGCTGAGCCGCGTCTACCCGATGGGCGCCCCGCGTGCCGCAAGCCAGGGCACCGGGTCGACCGCCGACCCCAGCTGCGGGGTGACCCGCACCTCGAAGTGCAGATGCGGGCCGGTGGAGTTGCCGCTGGTGCCCGACTGCCCGATCCACTGGCCAGCCGTCACGTTCTCTCCCTGGTCCACGGCGACGGACGCCAGGTGGGCGTACTGCGTGTAGTAGCCGTCCTCGTGCCGGAGAACGATCTCGATACCGAAGGCACCGCCGCACGACACCCGCACCACACGGCCCACACCGACCGCCTTCACCGGCGTGCCGATCGGCACCGCGAAATCCTGCCCGGTGTGCCGGCTGGCCCAGCGGGCGCCGCCGCTACCGAAACCCGCGGACAGGGTGTAGCCGTCGACCGGTACGGTCCACTTCCGCTGGTCATACGCCGGTGACCCGTCGAGCCGCTCGGCACCCCGGCAGGCACCCGCCGCGACCGAGGCGTCGGCCTGCCCCTGCAACTGCCACCGTGCCTGCTCCAACTTCTGCTCGATCCCCTTCTTCAGCACGGCCAGTTCGGCGGTGTGCCGCTCCAGCGCCTGCCGGGCGCCCGCCGCTCTCGCCTCGTCGGCGGCCAGCCGGGTCTCGGCCCGCCGGCTCCTGCCGATCGCGTTGACGACGGTCAGGTTCGTCCGTGACAGGACATGCTGACCTCTCATCAGCTTGTCGGGGCTGCTCGACAGGACGAGCTGTGCGGCGACGGGCAGCCCGCCGCCACCGCGGTACTGGGCGCGCGCGATGCGGCCCATGTCCTCGCGCAGCACCGTGATCTCCTGCCGCTCACGGTCGAGGAGTTGCTCCAGCCGCTGGGCCTTCGCCCGGTGTGCCTCGGCCTCGAAGCGACCCGCCTCGTACTGCTGGGTGGCCACGGCCGCTTCCTCGTACAACCGCGCCACTTGCGCGCTGAGACCGGAGCCGGGCCCGCCGCCGGCACCGTCACCGCCCGGCTCTCCCTCGGCGGCCGTGGGCCGCGCCACCAGCACCACGGCCGCACACAGCAGGACCGGAACCACCAGCGGGAGACGACGATATGAGGGCATGTCAGCGATCCTGTCCCGGCCACCCGCTCCCGGTCCTGTTCTTGTCGTACGCCTGGGGGACCAGCGCCCCCGAACGGCCCAACGCGGACCGCACCGGGCGCTCGCTCAGAACAGGAGCCGGGAGCCGCCGCGCCGAACAGGTCGAGAAGCGTGCTTCACCGCGCCCCCACCAGCAGCTCGGCCGCCTCCTCACGCCCGACCATCTCGCGCAACGGTCCCTCCCCCGCGGCCAACGCCGCGTAGGTGCCGCGCTGTACGACCCGGCCCTCGTCCAGGACGAGGACCTCGTCCACCGCGTCGAGCCCCGCGAGCCGGTGGGTGATGAGCAGCGTCGTACGGCCCTCGGTGGCGGCCAGCAGGTCCGCGGTGAGCGCGTCGGCGGTCGGCAGGTCGAGATGCTCGGCCGGCTCGTCGAGCACCAGGACGGGGAAGTCGGCCAGGAGCGCGCGGGCGAGGGCGAGCCGCTGGCGCTGCCCGCCGGACAGCCGGGCACCGTGCTCGCCAACAAGGGTGTCGAGCCCGTCGGGCAGGCCGTCGGCCCAGTCCAGCAGCCGAGCCCGCGCCAGCGCGTCGCGCAGGTCGTCCTCGGTCGCGTCCTTCTTCGCCAGCAGCAGGTTCTCGCGCACCGAGCTGTCGAAGAGGTGCGCGTCCTGGGCGCACAGCCCGACCAGCCGCCGCACGTCGTCCCCGTCCAGGGCGTAGGCGTCCACCCCACCGAGCGTGTAGGAGCCCGCACCGCAGTCCAGGAACCGCAGCAGCACCTGCGCGAGCGTCGTCTTGCCGGAACCGGAGGAGCCCACGACGGCGATTCTGCGGCCCTGCTCCACGGTGAGATCGACACCTGCGAGCGCGTCCCGGTGCTGTCCCGCATGCCGCGCCGACAGGCCTTTGAGGACGAGGGGGAAGGGCGACGCGGGCGGCTGGCGAGGCCGCTCCGGCTCCCGCACCGGCTCGGGGGAGTCCAGGACCTCGTACACGCGCTCCGCGCTTCTGCGGACGCGCTGGCGGTACTGGACGGCGAGCGGCAGGCCGAGGACGGCCTCGAAGGCGGCGAGCGGGGTGAGGACGACCACGGCCATGGTCACTCCGCTCAGCCGTCCCGCATCGACGGCCTGCGCACCCACGAGAGCGGCGGCGGCCACGGTCAGTCCCGAGACGAGCGCGGTCAGTCCGCCGCCGAGCGCGGTGGCGGTGGCGGCGCGCGAGGCGATCCTGGTGAGCACGGAGTCCGCCCCCCGGACCGCGGCCGTACGGACGGGCAGGGCGCCCGCGACCGTCAGTTCGGCGGTGCCGGTGAGCAGGTCGGCGGCGCTGATGGCGAGTACGCCCCGCGCGGGGGCCAGACGGCGTTCGGCCCGGCGGGCCACGGCACCGGTGACCAGTGGTACGCCCGCACCGGCCGCGAGCAGCCCCACGGCGAGGACGGCCCCCGCCTCGGGCAGCAGCCACGCCGTGAACGCCACGGACCCCGCGGAGACGGCGACGGCGGACGCTGCGGGCAACAGCCAGCGCAGCCAGTAGTCCTGGAGAGCGTCCACGTCGGCGACGAGCCGCGTAAGGAGATCGCCGCGGCGTGTGGTGCGCAGCCCGGCGGGCGCGAGCCGTTCCAGACGCCGGTAGACAGCGACCCGGGTGTCGGCGAGCATCCGCAGCACGGCGTCGTGCGACACGAGCCGCTCGGCGTACCGGAAGACGGCCCGTCCGATACCGAAGGCCCGCGTCGCGGTCACGGCGACCATCAGATAGAGCACCGGGGGCTGTTGCGAGGCGCGTGAGATGAGCCAGCCGGAGGTGGCCATGAGGCCGATTGCGCTGCCCAGAGCCAGGCTGCTGAGAAGCAGTGCGAGACCGAGGCGTCCCCGCCGGGCGCCTGCCATGCCCCGGACCCTGCCGAGGACACCGCCCTCGGCAGGCACGGTCCGCGTCTCCCCTACGGTGTCCTCCGCTTCGCCTGCGGTGACGATCTCGGAGCGCTGCGGTGGGGCCGCCGCGGGTCCGTGTGCCTCCGCCCGTGCCGCCGTGTCCTTGGCCTCCAGCCGCACCACACGGTCCGCCACCGCCAGCAGTGCCGGGCGGTGGACCACCAGCAGGACCGTCCGGCCGGCCGACAGCCGTCGTACGGCGGCCACGACCTCCGCCTCGGTCTCCCCGTCGAGCGCGGCGGTCGGTTCGTCCAGCAGCAGCACGGGCCGGTCGGCGAGGAACGCCCGCGCCAGGGCGAGCCGCTGGCGCTGCCCGGCGGACAGCCCGGCCCCGTCCTCGCCGAGCACCGTCCCGGCGCCCGCCGGCAGCGCGTTCACGAACTCCAGCGCTCCCGCGTCCCCGAGCGCCCGGCGTACCGCGGCGTCATCGGCGTCGGGGCGGGCCAGCCGTACGTTCTCGGCGATCGTGCCGGCGTAGAGGTGCGGGTGCTGCGGCACCCAGGCGATCCGGGAACGCCACTGCTCCAGGTCGACGTCCGTCAGGTCGGTCCCCCCGACGCTCACCCGGCCCTCGGTCGGCCGGACAAAGCCCAGGAGGGCGTTCAGCAGGGTTGATTTGCCGACGCCGCTCGGGCCGACGAGTGCCACCGTCTCCCCGGGCGCGACGGTGAAGGACACGTCCGAAACGGCGTCGTCGGAGCGTCCGGGGTAGCGGACCGTCATACCCTCGAAAGCCACGCCGCCCCTCGGCGCCGCGCCCGTGCCGGACACCGGCAGCGGTGTCTCCAGCACCTCGAAGATCTCCTCGGCCGCGGCAAGGCCCTCGGCCGCCGCGTGGAACTGCGCCCCGACCTGCCGCAGCGGGAGATACGCCTCCGGGGCGAGCACGAGGATGACCAGTCCGGTGTACAGGTCCATCTCGCCGTGCACGAGCCGCATGCCGATCGTCACGGCGACCAGAGCCACCGAAAGTGTCGCCAGCAGCTCCAGCGCGAACGACGAGATGAAAGCGATCCGCAGCGTCCGCATGGTGGCCTGCCGGTACTCGCTGGTGATCCGCCGGATCGACTCGGCCTGCGCCTTGGCCCGCCCGAACACCTTGAGCGTGGGCAGTCCTGCGACGACGTCCAGGAAGTGACCGGACAGCCGGGACAGCAACCGCCACTGACGGTCCATCCGTGACTGTGTGGCCCAGCCGATCAGCACCATGAAGACGGGGATCAGCGGCAGGGTGCCGACGATGATCGCGGCGGACACCCAGTCCTCGGTCACGATCCGCGCCAGGACCGCCACCGGCACGACCACCGCGAGTCCCAGCTGCGGCAGATAGCGCGAGAAGTAGTCGTCGAGAGCGTCCACACCCCGGGTCGCGAGCGCGATCAGCGAACCGGTCCGCTGCCCGGTCAGCCAGCCCGGACCCAGCAGGGCCGCCCGCTCCAGCAAACGGCCCCGCAACTCCGACTTCACGGCCGCACTGGCCCGGTGCGCGGACAGTTCGGTGAGCCAGGCGACCAGCGCACGGCCGGTCGCCACAACCACCAGGAGCAGCAGGGGTGTGCGGAGTTCCGCGACCGGCCGGCCCTGCTCGAAGGCACCGACCACCATCTCGGCGATGAGCATCGCCTGAGCGATCACCAGCACCGCTCCGACGGCTCCCAGGCCGACGACCGCAATGAGGAAGCGGCGCGTGGCACGGGCGTAGCGGAGGAGACGCGGGTCGATCGGTTTCACGTGAAACACACCCTCTTCTCAAGGGGGCGTGTTTCACGTGAAACATGCCCCGGCTCGACTCAGTGCGCGGGCTCAGCGAGGTGCTGCGTACCGATCCGCTTGCGGAAGACCCAGTAGGTCCACCCCTGGTAGACCATGACGACCGGCGTGGCGATCGCCGCGCACCAGGTCATGATCTTCAGGGTGTACGGGCTCGACGAGGCGTTGGTCACCGTGAGGTTCCACTCCGCGTTGAGCGAGGACGGCATGACGTTCGGGAAGAGCGTCAGGAAGAGCATCGTGACGGCGGCCACGATGGTGAGGCCGGAGAGCGCGAACGACCAGCCCTCACGCCCCGCCAGGTTCGCCACCAGCGCCGCGACGAGGGCGGCGACGGCCACGAACAGGGCGACGAGACTCTTGCCGTCACCGCTGTCGACCTGCGTCCACAGCAGGAAGACCAACGCGCACACGGCGGTCACCAGGCCGACCTTCGTCGCCAGCTTCCGTGCCCGTTCCCGGATGTCGCCGACGGTCTTGAGTGCCGTGAACACCGCACCGTGGAAGGTGAACAGCGTCAGGGTCACCAGACCGCCGAGCAGCGCGTACGGGTTGAGCAGGTCTCCGACGGTGCCGACGTACTCGAAGTCCTGGTCGATCTTCACGCCGTGCACGATGTTGCCGAAGGCCACACCCCACAGGAACGCGGGGAGGAGCGAGGTCCAGAAGATCGCGTGCTCCCAGTTGCGCTGCCAGTTCTCCTCGGGTCGCTTGGCCCGGTACTCGAAGGCGACGCCCCGCACGATGAGGCAGACCAGGATGAGCAGCAGGGGCAGATAGAAGCCGGAGAAGAGTGTGGCGTACCACTCCGGGAAGGCGGCGAAGGTGGCGCCGCCGGCCGAGAGCAGCCACACCTCGTTGCCGTCCCAGACGGGTCCGACGGTGTTGATGAGCACCCGCCGCTCGGGCCGGTCGCGGGCGAGCAGTTTGGTGAGGATGCCGACCCCGAAGTCGAAGCCCTCCAGGAAGAAGTAGCCGATCCACAGGACGGCGATGAGGACGAACCAGACGTCGTGCAGTTCCATGACTGTGCAGCTCCCTCGGGCCTAGTAGGAGAAGGCCATCGGCTTGTCGGCGTCACGGGAGTCGCCGCCGATCTTCGTGGGCGGGTTGAGGTCGGCCTCGGTCAGCTCGGGCGGGCCGGCCTTCACGTACTTCACGAGCAGCTTGACCTCGACGACGGCGAGGATGGCGTACAGCACCGTGAAGGTGATCATCGAGGTCAGGATCTCGGCCTGGGAGACGCCGGGGGAGACCGCGTCCCGCGTCTGCATGACGCCGTACACGACCCAGGGCTGGCGGCCCATCTCGGTGAAGATCCAGCCCCAGGAATTGGCGATCAGCGGGAACGCCATGGTCCACAGGGCGAGCAGCCAGTACAGCCGGGTGAGCTTCGAGCCGAGGGGCTTCTTCAGCAGGACCAGATGCGGCACCTCGTCCTCCCCGGTCCGCAGGGCGGCCGGCAGGAGGAACCTCTTGCGTGTGAGCCACAGCCCGACCAGGCCGAGGGAGAACGACGCCATGCCGAAGCCGATCATCCAGCGGAAGCCCCAGTAGGCGACGGGGACGATGGGCTTGTAGTCACCGGGGCCGAACTTCTGCTGGAGTGCCTCATTGGTGTCGTTGATGCCGGGCACGTACGACTCGAAGTCACTGTGCGCCAGGAAGGACAGCAGGCCGGGGATCTCCAGGGCGACCTTGTTGTGGCCCTGGTCGACATCGCCGTAGGCGAAGACCGAGAACGGCGCCGGCTTCTCGCCGTCCCACAGCGCCTCGGCCGCGGCCATCTTCATCGGCTGCTGCTCGTACATGACCTTGCCGAGGGTGTCGCCGCTGACGGCGGTGAGCAGGCCGCCGACCGCCAGGGTGACCAGGCCGAGCCGCAGCGAGGTCCGCATCTCCGGGATGTGCCTCTTGCGCATCAGGTGGAAGGCGGCGATGCCGACCATGAAGGCGCCACCCGTCAGGAAGGCCGCCGAGAAGCTGTGGAAGACCTGGTTGAGAGCGGTGTTCTGGGTGAGGACGCGCCAGAAATCGGTCAGTTCGGCACGGCCTTTCGCCTCGTTGATGCGGTAGCCGACGGGGTGCTGCATCCAGGAGTTGGCCGCGAGGATGAAGTACGCCGAGAGCAGCGTGCCGATCGAGACCATCCATATGCAGGCCAGGTGGATCTTCTTGGGCAGCTTGTCCCAGCCGAAGATCCACAGGCCGATGAAGGTGGACTCGAAGAAGAAGGCGATGAGGGCCTCGAAGGCCAGTGGTGCACCGAAGACGTCACCGACGAAGCGGGAGTAGTCCGACCAGTTCATGCCGAACTGGAACTCCTGCACGATGCCGGTGACGACACCCATCGCGATGTTGATCAGGAAGAGCTTGCCCCAGAACTTTGTCGCCCGGAGGTACTTCTCCTTCTCTGTGCGCACCCATGCGGTCTGGAGTCCGGCGGTCAGCGCGGCCAGCGAGATCGTCAGGGGAACGAACAGGAAGTGGTAGACGGTCGTGATGCCGAACTGCCAGCGCGCCAGGGTCTCCGGCGCCAAAGCCAGGTCCACGTCACCGCTCCTTACTCCGCCGCTTGTGAAAGCGTTCACATTCACAAGCAATTATGGCGCACGAACTTTCGACAGATGAAGGGGGTCCCCCATTACTCCGGGGAACCCCCTCGCGACATCGGGTCGATGCGCCACATCATGGGTCCTGACCTGCGGAAACCGCGCTCAGTCCGGTCGACCGGGTGACCCATCTCTCACCGCTACAGCTCCTTGTGGAACCCCTCCGCCACCTTCAGGAAGATGTCGTTCGCCTCGTTCTCCCCGATCGTCACCCGCACACCCTCACCTGGGAAGGGCCGGATCACGACGCCGGCCCGCTCGCACGCCGCCGCGAAGGCGACGGTCTGCTCGCCGAGCCTCAGCCACACGAAGTTGGCCTGCGTCTCCGGCACCGTCCAGCCCTGGGCGCGCAGCCCTTCGACCACCCTGTTGCGCTCGCAGACCAGGGAACCGACCCGGCCGAGCAGCTCGTCCTCGGCCCGCAGCGAGGCGATCGCCGCCTCCTGTGCGATCTGGCTCACGCCGAACGGCACCGCCGTCTTGCGCAGCGCCGCGGCCACCGGCTCATGGGCGATCGCGAAGCCGACCCGCAGCCCGGCGAGCCCGTACGCCTTGGAGAAGGTCCGCAGGACACAGACGTTCGGCCGCTCCCGGTACAGCGTGACGCCGTCCGGCACCTCGGCGTCACGGATGAACTCCCGGTAGGCCTCGTCGAGCACGACCAGGACGTCACCGGGCACCCGGTCCAGGAACCGCTCCAGCTCGGCCCGCCGCACCACGGTGCCCGTGGGGTTGTTGGGGTTGCAGACGAAGATCAGCCGGGTCCGCTCGGTGATCGCGTCCGCCATCGCGTCCAGGTCGTGCACATCACCGGCCGTCAGCGGCACCTGCACCGCGGTCGCACCGCTGATCTGCGTGATGATCGGGTACGCCTCGAAGGACCGCCACGCGTAGATGACCTCGTCGCCAGGTCCCGCCGTCGACTGGACCAGCTGCTGGGCGACGCCGACCGAGCCCGTGCCCGTGGCGATGTGCGAGGCCGGCACGCCGAAGCGCTGGGACAGCTCCTCGACCAGGCCCGAGCACGCCATGTCCGGGTAACGGTTGAACGACGCGGCGAGGGCCGTGACGCGCTCCAGCACGCCCGGCAGCGGCGGATAGGGGTTCTCGTTGGAGGACAGCTTGTAGGCCACGGGCCCACCCGCCGAGGCCGGCTTGCCCGGCTTGTAGGTGGGGATTCCCTCCAGCTCGGCGCGCAGCTTGGGGCTCGTCTCGCTCACCGCAGTCCTCCTCATGACCACCACCGGCTTCAATACTGCTCACCTTATGAGGATTCGGCGTGCCTGCGTACAGCTGGGGAGCGTCCTCCGCTCGGGCCGGCCCGAGCGGGGCCGGCCGCGTCACGCCCACATGAGCGGCATCACCGTATGAAGGCGGACGAAGGCGTACACGCCAGGGGGCGCGCCGTACATATATCTATGCGCCGGTGGCTCGCGCCGTGGCGCGCGTCCCTCGTGCAGGTGAGTTGAGACCTCTTCGAAACATCGAGGGCTCGGCAGGCTCATCCGCGCTCACACCGCATGTCCTGCCACAAAATGCACCAACTGCCTTGCTTTCCCATGCACTTGGCTACCTATGGCCATGCAGAAACGTGCCTGTCAATGTGTGCATATGCGTCCGCCCTACCCCACCGGATGAGCCCTACTATCGGCTCGCCATGACAGCAGCAGGGAAGCACCAGGTGAGCCGCGCGGAAACCTCACGCCGAGGCAACCGGCCGGGCCGAGCGGGCATCAGGGACGTGGCCGCCGCCGCCGGAGTGTCCATCACGACCGTCTCCGATGCCCTCAACGGCAAGGGCAGGCTCCCGGACGCCACCCGACGCCATGTCCGCGAGGTCGCCGACCGACTGGGCTATCGCCCCTCGGCAGCGGCCCGAACACTCCGTACCGGCAAGTCCGGCCTCATCGGTCTGACCGTGACCACGTACGGGGATGAACCTTTCACCTTCACCGAGTTCGCGTACTTCGCCGAGATGGCGCGCGCCGCCACCTCCGCCGCGCTCGCCCGCGGCTACGCCCTCGTCATCCTCCCCGCGACCTCACGCCACGACGTATGGTCGAACGTCGCCCTGGACGGCACGGTCGTCATCGACCCCTCCGACCAGGATCCGGTGGTCGGCGAACTCGTCCGGCAGGGATTACCGGTCGTCTCCGACGGCCGCCCGGCCGGGCCGCTCCCGGTCACCGCGTGGGTGGACAACGACCACGAAGCCGCCGTCCTCGACATCCTCGACCACCTGGCCGACGCCGGCGCCCGCCGTATCGGCCTCCTCACCGGCACCACCACCGACACCTACACCCACCTCTCGACCAGCGCGTATCTGCACTGGTGCGAGCGCGTCGGCCAGGACCCGGTCTACGAGTCCTACCCCGCCCACGATCCGTGTGCGGGCGCCGTCGCCGCCGACCGGCTGCTGGCCCGGCCCGACCGGCCGGACGCCGTCTACGGCCTGTTCGACCCCAACGGCACCGATCTGCTGGCCGCCGCCCGCCGCTACGGCCTGCGCGTCCCGGAGGACCTGCTGCTCGTCTGCTGCAGCGAGTCCACCGTGTACGCCAACACCGAGCCACCCATCACCACGCTGTCGCTGAAGCCCCGGCGCATCGGCACAGCGGTGGTCCAGCTCCTCATCGACGCGATCGAGGGCGTCGAATCGGACCGGCCCGTCGAGCAGGTGATACCGACGGAACTGATCGTGCGTACCTCGTCCCAGCGACGTTCACCACGCACGACGGTCAGTCCACCGCGGGTGCCGGAGGAGAAGTAGGAGGGGCGGACGGCCGGCAGGCCGATCGGGCTGGGAGTGCGGTTTCTCGTCCGGTGTCGGGCATGACGGTCGGGCAAAGGGCCGGAGGGCCGGAAAGCCGGAGGGAGAGTGGCAGCCCGGCCGTCCGGACCGTGCGCCCCCGAAGCTCTGGCCGGCCGAACGGCCACGGGGACCGGAAGAAGTGGACGCCCGCCGAGGCCCACCGGAGCGACCGGCCCCGGCGAGCGTCCACCGCTCCGGCTCGACAGGTCTGGAGTCGCCCATGGACCGGTCGCCGTCCCTCGCCACGATCGGGGCGCTCGGTGGAGCTGACCGACCGCACCCGAAGCCGGGCCCGACGAAGATCACCGCCAGGCATCCGCACTCCGGCCTCGGCCCACTCCACAACACGCCCCCGAATCCCCCTCCGACGGCGGACATGCGCGAGCCGAGGGTGTAAGCACGGTGTGCACTGGGTGAGCGGGCACTGCCGAAGCCCGGCCCAATCGGGGCGAAAGCCGCGGTGAACAGGAGTCTTGCTCTGATTCACCACCCCTGGGTCGTCACACGGCACGATCCGCATTCCTATGATGGGCGCACGGCACCGCGGACCGTTGCGACCAGGCAGTCCGAAGTGGTGCAGCTGCGGCGCGATGGTGGAGGGGTCTGATGACTCAGGGGGCCGGTCAGGGACCCGAGGTGGAGCGTACGGCGACAGTGCGCGACTTCCGGGTGCCCGCATACGTCCACGAGACCGGTCCGTACGCCCACAGCGCGCACCCCGGCAACGCGACACCGCCCCTCGCCGACCCCCTCGAACCCCCGGACGGGTACACGCCGACCCAGCGGGACCTGCCCGTCATCAACCGGGGCGACACCCTCCAGGTGACCGTCGACCCGGCCGTCGCCCAGGCCCCGCAGGCCGCGACCGGTCCCGGTCCGCTGTTCGTCGTGGGCGACGTGCACGGCTATCTGGACGAGCTGATCGCCGCGCTCCAGGAGAAGGGCCTGATCGACACGGCCGGCAACTGGTGCGCGGGCACCGCCCGGCTGTGGTTCCTCGGCGACTTCACCGACCGGGGACCGGACGGCATCGGCGTGATCGACCTCGTGATGCGTCTGTCCGCCGAGGCCGCTGCGTCCGGCGGCTACTGCAAGGCCCTCATGGGCAATCACGAGCTGCTCCTGCTCGGCGCCAAGCGGTTCGGCGACACCCCCGTCAACTCCGGTGCGGGTACCGCCACCTTCCAGGCGGCCTGGCTGCTCAACGGCGGACAGAAGTCCGACATGGACCGCCTCCAGGACCATCACCTCCAGTGGATGGCCCGCCTCGACGCCATGGAGGAGGTCGACGGACACCTGCTCGTGCACTCCGACACCACCGCCTACCTCGACTACGGCGACTCGATCGAGGCGGTCAACGACACCGTCCGCGAGACGATCACCCGTAACGACGCGGACGAAGTGTGGGATCTCTTCCGCAAGTTCACCAAGCGCTTCTCCTTCCGCGACGAGGGCGGCGCCGACGCCGTCCGCTCCCTCCTCGATACGTACGGTGGCACCCGCATCGTTCACGGCCACAGCCCGATTCCGTATCTGCTGGGCGATGCCGGCTCCGAGGAGGACGAGGACTCGGCCGGTCCGGTCGTCGAAGGTCCGCACGTCTACGCCGACGGGCTGGCCATCGCGATGGATGGCGGCGTGACGATGGCCGGAAAGCTGCTGGTCCAGCAACTGCCGCTGTCCCCCTGACCGTTCACGGGTCCGTCGCAGGCCGCGCGGGACCCGCCCGACGGCGCCGCGGCCCAGGGGCCAATTTCAGCAAACCCCCTGTCACCTCATGCCGTCGCCGCTCTACCATCGGTTTATCCGTAGCAGGCTCCCCTCCGTTTCTGCCCGACGGCTCGTTGGCATGCGAGCCCCAAGCCCTACGGAGCATCGGGGGATGCACATGAACAGCGTTCCGCAGCACCTGCACAGCGAGGACCGCCAGGAGTACGAGCGGATCCTCGACGAGGCGCTGCGCTCCGCACCACACCACCCGGAACCGGCCGCTGTGGGACAGCGGCTCAACCCCGAACAACTGCGCACCATGGCGCTCAACGCCTCCGCGCTCATCACGGCGTCCGCGGCGACCGAGTACCAGCACTATGTGAAGGTCCGCGACGAACTGCGCCATCCCGCGCCGTCCACCCCGTCCCCGGCCGGCCATGAGTCCGGCACCGGGGAGCCAGGCGTGGGCGGGATGGGCCTCGCCGCCACCATGGGGGAGGCCGCCGAGGCCGCGGGAGCGGGCGCCGTCGCCGTCGCCGCCGTCCTCACCCCGGTCCTCGCCGGGACCGCCGCGGTGATCTTCCTGCTCGTCGGCTACATCCTGCGGATGCTCGACCCCGAGCCGGCGTTCGCCAGGACGATGCTCACCACCGGATGGACGTTCGGAGCCGTGGCCGCGGCCGCGATCCTGGTCGCCACCGTCGGCCTCCTGCTCACCGCCCTGCGCAACCGTCCCTCCCTGGAGGCCGGCCCGTACAGCGAACTGAGCGAGGAGGTGGACCGCGCAAGGGAAGCCTGGCGGGAAGCCCTACTGGAGCGGGGCATCCTGCCGTTCCTGCGCGAGGCCCTCGCCGACCCCGGCACGTGCGCCGCACTCGACCCCGCTCCCACCCCGCCGGCGCCCACCGGCCGCCTGCCGAAGATCGGCTACGGCCGTCCGGGCTTCAGCAGCCCCGACGAAGGAACCTCGGCCGGCTCCCGCCCGAGCTACAGCAGCCCGGACTACTCCAGCCCGGACTTCGGAGGGCCTGAACACCAGCCGGAATAGGCCCTCGGCTTGCGCCCCCACCCCGGGGAGCGCAAGCCGTAGGCCGGTCCGGCGGAAGGAAGGGCGAGGGCATCAGCCGGCATACCGGTCAGAGGATGCCCGCCTGCCCCGCGGCCGTGAGCCAACTCGGGAACTCGGACAGGAGACGGTCGTAGAGCTCTTGGTCCGGGACCGTGCGGATGTCGTCGACGGCGAAGAAGCCGACGTTGTCCACACGTCGGCCGGGCAGTGTGTCGAACCGCTCCAGTACGCCGTAGTTCGAGCGACCGAGCCCGACGAACTGCCAGAAGACCGGCTCCTCCGCCGCCGCGCGCAGTTCCCTCTCGATCGCGGCGTCGCGGTAGACGCCTCCGTCGGAGAAGAACAGCACCAGCGTGGGCACCGCCGCCGGATTCGCCCGCACATAGTCTCTGACCTGGGAAATCACCTTCTGTTCCTCGTTCTGGATGCCGACCGAGCGCATGTCCACCTGGCCCGGTTGCAGCCCCTTCCGCGGCTTCTTGCTCCGCCGGAACAGGCTCATCTCCCCCACCCGCACATGCAGCCGCAGCCACTCGGGCAGCTCACCCAGGCGCAGATCCGGCAGCCGGGCCGGATCGGAGGCGAAGGTCCAGGCCTGCATCTCACCGTCGTCATCAAGCTCGGCCGCCACGGCGGCCATCCGCTCGACCACGTCGGCCACCACCCCGCCGGAGTACAGAAAGGACATGGACCCCGACGCGTCGAGCACGAGCACGACCCGCGCTCTGACTCCTGCGGCCCCGCTCTTCCTCAGGCTGACCGCGACCTGCTCCTTCCGTAGCGACAACCGCTTGCGCATATCAACCGGAAGCTGCTCCTCCCCCTTGGCGAACCGGGCCCCGGCCGGCGACGCGGTTACGGCGGAGGCGGCCGCAGCCGGCGGGGGCAGAGTCGGCGGGGGCGGCGTGAGTACGGCCGATGCGGCGGGGTCGGCAGCCGTGCCGGCGGGCTCCTCGTCGACGCTGATCCCGAAGTCGGTGGCCAGCCCGGCGAGCCCGGAGGCATAGCCCTGTCCGACCGCGCGGAACTTCCACCGCCCCTCGCGCAGGTACAACTCACCTCCGATGAAAGCCGTTTCCGTCTCTCCCCGCATCTCGAACCGCGCCAGCTCCGCCAGGCTCCCGGCATCGAGCAGCCTGAGCGTCAGACCGGCCACCTGCCCGAAGGTGCCGCCGTCGGCGGACGCGCACAGCTCCACACGCGCGACGGCACTCTCCAGCGAACGCAGATCCACCTCCACCGTGTCGGCGGTGACACCGGCGGCGGTCCGCTTCCCCAGGTGGTTGACGGCGCCGGAAGCGTGCCGGGGCTGGTTGTAGAAGACGAAGTCCGCGTCGTCACGCACCTTCCCGGCGGCGGTCAGCAGCAGAGCCGACACATCCACGTCCGGCCCCCCACCCCGCTCGGACCAACTGATCTCGACGCGGACGGACGGCACATCGACCGGCAGATTGGCGCCCTTGCTCATGGATCGCGCTGTCATGCCCCCAGTCTGCCGACCCCCACCCCAGAAGCACCCCCTGGGACGATTCCCTGCGCGCCGGTCCGCGACATGAGTCCCGGGCGCCCGGCGGTCTGTCCGCGATCGGCAGATACACGCGATTACCAGCGGCCGCAAAAGTCCCTGGACTTCTCACGCCAACCGATAGTCGGTGCCTCCTGCAGTCAAAGATGACCAAGCTTCCCCTGTAGCCGCCGTTTGGAGAATTCCTGTCTCATGTTTTGACTGATCTTCATCAACGAAAATCTGAGCCTTCATGTGCAGCGGAGCCTCCTACCCTCTGACAGCGACCGTAGTCGACGGCTATTCTGCCTTTATGCTGTGCCGCTGCGCCTACATACGTCGAACAATTTGCGCCTGTGCCCTCTCGACCGGTGTGCGGCTGAAGACATGAACCAGTGCGAGATGGAAGAGCGCCGGCGCGAGGGGAGCCCACCGATGAATTCGATCGGAACGCAGCATGTACTTGATCACTGCCGCGGGGCGGAAAGGCACGTAATCGATATTCTGATGTTCCCAGCGATCCGCGACCCCCCTACTCATACGTGCCTGCAAATCCTCCCGAGTCAATTCCTTCAGCTTGGCGTAGAAGTGGGCGCTCCAGTGGCGCTTCTCGACGTCCAGTACAAATGCAAGCAACTCGAGTGAGTACTCGAGCGGTTCGATGGACAGTTCCTCCCGCATACCGCGCCGGGCGACCGCATACAGGTCCGGGGCGCTCCTCCCGGACGAGTCGATATGCCGTGACATTCCTTCGTTGACGGAGGAGTTCCAGACATTGGGTGCCATGCGGACCCGGCCACTGCGCTGACTGACGACCAACATGTCATCAGCGGTCACAACTGCGATATTGACGGCGAAACTGCAATGCAGAAATACAGGCGCCTGCAGCGGATCGTCCGGATTGAGATAGCGGGAACGCGGAGTTGTCCCGTCGGTCATTCGGCGATCGAGTTGCTGAGCCGCGAGAAAGGTGTAGTAATCCGTCGGGCGCAGTCTCAGGTGGACTTCGGGATGCTCGTCCAGAGCGGTCCGGGATACGTCGAACGATTCGACCGCGTAGCGAGGACCATTCCACAACGGTGTTCGGCCCTCTGCGCGCAAACGTGCACTCTCTGCCTCGATTTCAGCCCGCCAGCCGACCATGTCCGAAGGCAACTCGATCTCCTCGTCGAGCACTTGGATATAGACGGCTTCGGCAGGTATGGAGGATTCACCGTCTCCTTCAACGATCAGGGCGGAAGTGTGAAGAGGGCCTATGGAGAAGGTGCTCCATGCGGGACTGGACTCTTCCCGCTGTCTGAGGCTGCGTACTGCACTCGTCGAACGAGTCCGTAGCCTGTACCAACTGTTCTGTAAGGGTTGTTGGAACAACACCGCGAACAGCATCCCGAGCACAGCGCCGACGACTCCATTGGCCACATCGATCCCACCCATGACAGGCAGGGTAGGGATGTTGATCACGCCACGTGCGATCTTGGCTCTTCCGTTACGGCACGGGATCAAGACGTCCTGCGTCCCGGGGAGGCCCCAGCCGTTGTGACCGGGGCCTTGGAGAGGGAGTCAGCGCATGCGCCTGGTCAGTCGGCGAGCGGCAGGTACACCCTGTTCCCGCTCGCTGCGAACTCCTTCGACTTCTGGAGCATCCCCTCGGCGACCTCATCAGCCGTCGCGCCCGCGGCCGCCGTACCACCGAACTGCGCTGTGATGCTTTGGCTGATCTTCATCGAGCAGAACTTCGGCCCGCACATCGAGCAGAAGTGAGCCGTCTTCGCCGGCTCCGCCGGCAGTGTCTCGTCGTGGAACTCCCGGGCGGTGTCCGGGTCGAGGGCCAGGTTGAACTGGTCCTCCCAGCGGAACTCGAAGCGGGCGTCGGACAGCGCGTCGTCCCACTCCTGCGCACCGGGGTGTCCCTTGGCGAGATCGGCCGCGTGGGCGGCGATCTTGTAGGTGATGACACCGGTCTTGACGTCGTCACGGTTGGGCAGGCCCAGGTGCTCCTTGGGCGTGACGTAGCAGAGCATGGCCGTCCCCCACCAGGCGATCATCGCCGCACCGATGCCGGAGGTGATGTGGTCGTACGCCGGGGCGATGTCCGTCGTCAGCGGGCCGAGCGTATAGAACGGAGCTTCGTCGCAGATCTCCTGCTGAAGGTCGATGTTCTCCTTGATCTTGTGCATCGGGACATGTCCCGGGCCTTCGATCATCGTCTGAACATGGAAACGCTTCGCGATCCGGTTGAGTTCCCCAAGTGTGCGCAACTCCGCGAACTGTGCCTCGTCATTGGCGTCCGCGATCGAACCGGGCCGCAGGCCGTCGCCCAGCGAGTACGTGACGTCGTAGGCCGCGAGGATCTCGCAGAGTTCCTCGAAGTTCTCGTAGAGGAACGACTCCTTGTGGTGGGCCAGGCACCAGGCGGCCATGATCGAGCCGCCACGGGAGACGATGCCCGTCTTTCGGTTGGCCGTCAGCGGCACGTACGGCAGGCGCACGCCCGCGTGGACGGTCATGTAGTCCACGCCCTGCTCGGCCTGCTCGATCACCGTGTCCTTGTAGATCTCCCAGGTCAGCTCCTCGGCCCGGCCGTCGACCTTCTCCAGCGCCTGATAGAGCGGCACCGTACCGATGGGTACAGGGGAGTTGCGCAGCACCCACTCGCGGGTGGTGTGGATATTGCGGCCTGTGGACAGGTCCATGACCGTGTCGGCACCCCAACGGGTCGCCCAGGTCATCTTCTCGACCTCCTCCTCGATGGAGGAGGTCACCGCCGAGTTGCCGATGTTGGCGTTGACCTTCACCAGGAACCGCTTGCCGATGATCATCGGCTCGATCTCCGGATGGTTGATGTTGGCCGGCAGCACCGCACGTCCGGCCGCGATCTCCTCGCGTACGACCTCGGGCTCCACGTTCTCCCGGATGGCCACGTACTCCATCTCCGGCGTGATCTCGCCCCGGCGCGCGTAAGCGAGTTGAGTGACCGCCTGGCCCTCACGGCCCCGACGTGGCAGGCGTGGCCGACCTGGGAAGACCGCGTCGAGGTTGCGCAGCCCGCCGCGCGGCGAGGTGTGCTTGATCCCGTCGTCCTCCGGACGGACGGGGCGGCCCGCGTACTCCTCCGTGTCACCGCGGGCGATGAGCCAGTTCTCCCGCAGAGGCGGCAACCCCCTGCGGACATCCGTCTCGACGAGCGGATCGGTGTACGGGCCGGAGGTGTCGTACAGCGTGACCGCCCGACCGTTGGTGAGATGCACCTGACGGACCGGCACGCGCAGGTCGGAGCGGGTGCCCGCGACATACGCCTTGTGCCATCCGATGGACTTCCCGGCCTCCCCGTCGGCAGAGACCTCGTCAGAGATCTGCGCGGAGGCAGGCGTGCGTGCGTCCTTGTTGGTCATGAGACCTACTCCCTACGCCGGCATTACCCGGTAACAGGTTCAGCGGTCGACGCAGCGGCTTCCGTCTGCCGACGTGTCATGTGAAACATCACTCGGTTGTGGTGACGTTCCACGTGAAACATCGCGAAAACGGAGGTCAGCGCCCTCTCAGCCCGGTGCTCCGAGCTCCCGCGTGTGCAAAGGTGCCTCCACGCTAGCGTCCTTTGTGGCGCGGTGAACAGTGGGCCTCTGGCGTTCTTGCGATGATCGGGCGGTGACCACGACACCCCATCCCCCGTTCCCACCGCCCGAACAGCCCCGCGGGCCGGGCATTCCTCCCGGCGGACGCCCCGGGCAAGGACAGGGGTACGGCCCCGATGGCGCTTCCGCTCCCCGTCCCTCTTACCGACCCGGTTCCGGGTCGGCTTCCCGTCCCGAGACCGGCTACGGTTTCGGGCCCGACGACGGACAGGGTGCGGGCCCAGGCTCTGGCGGCGGACCCGGACATGGGCCCGGCGACGGAGCGCACGGCCCCGGTCGTGGCCACGTCGGCGGCCGTGAGGGCAGCGGAAACCCTGGTGGAGGCGGGGACGGCGGCCACGGTCCCGGCCCCGGCAGTGGGCGCGGTCCCAATGACGGGCACAGCGGCGGGCACGGCGGCGGTGACGGGCACGGCGGGCATGGCCCCGGTGCGGGCGGCGGCCACGGGCACAGCCACAGTCACGGTCCGGCCACCCCCGTCTCCCAGCATCTGCGCAAGGTCATCGCGGCCGTTCTCATCCCCTTCGGCGTGGCCGTGCTCGTCGGCCTGGTCGTGCTGTGGCCGGGCGGTGCCCCGGCGCACGAGCGCACCGGCGTCGGCTTCGACCGCCAGACACAGCAGGCGACGGTCTCCAAGGTCGAGAGCATCAGTTGCTCGTCGGCGAATGCCTCGGGGGGCACCCCCACCGGCGACACCTCGACCGCCGAGGGCTCCTCCGCGCAGCAGCAGGCGGACGGCACCTGCAAGAAGGCCACGATCCGCGTGGACACCGGTTCGGACAAGGGCCGTACGTTCACCGAGATCGTCCAGCCGGACCAGTCACGGCAGTTGCACGAGGGCCAGAAGGTCGTGGTCGCCTACGAGCCTACCGCGCCAAGAGACCTTCAGTACTCGGTCACCGACGTGAACCGCCGTGTGCCGCTGGGCCTGCTCGCCATCATCTTCGCTGTCGCCGTCGTGGTCGTCGGGCGACTGCGGGGTGTCATGGCACTGGTCGCGCTGGCCATCAGTTTCATGGTGCTGAACTTCTTCGTCCTCCCCGCGATCCTGCAAGGCTCGAACCCGCTGGCTGTGGCGATCGTCGGGGCGAGCGCCATCATGCTGATCGCCCTCTATCTGTGTCACGGCCTCTCGGCCCGCACCTCCGTGGCCGTACTGGGCACGCTCATCTCCCTGCTGCTGATCGGTGTCCTCGGTTCCTGGTTCGTCGACTGGGCGGCGCTGACCGGCAATACGGACGACAACACCGGTCTGATTCACGGTTTGTATCCGTCGATCGACATGAGCGGTCTGCTTCTGGCCGGCATCATCATCGGTTCGCTCGGTGTCCTGGACGATGTGACGGTCACCCAGACGTCGGCGGTCTGGGAACTCCACGAGGCCAACCCCTCGATGGGCTGGCGCGGGCTGTACCGGGCGGGTATCCGGATCGGCCGCGATCACATCGCGTCCGTGGTCAACACGCTGGTCCTCGCCTATGCCGGCGCCGCACTGCCGCTTCTGCTGTTGTTCTCCATCGCGGAGAGCAGCGTCGGCACGGTCGCCAACAGCGAGTTGGTCGCGGCGGAGATCGTGCGCACGCTGATCGGTTCCATCGGCCTGGTCGCCTCTGTTCCGGTCACCACGGCGCTCGCCGCGCTCGTGGTCTCGGCGGACCGGCCGGGAACCGGCACGCTCTCCGAGTCGGCCCCGGCGACGCCGGGGGCCGCGTCGGCCGGAACGGCAGGCCCCGCCTCTCCGAGCTCTCGGGGCGGCAAAGGCAGGCGACGCAAGCACTGACGCGGGCGGACGGGCGGCCCAGCGGGCGGGCGTTCGAGGGGAATCGCGGGTGCCTCCGCCCTTCGAACGCCCGAGTGGCCCGCCCTGGCATCCCGTCTTCGACCTCCCGCCTCGCTCAGCCGCGAAGAAGCGTTCCTTCAGCCTTGCGCCACCAGCCCCGCCGGGCTCACCCGGCGCTCTGTTCCTCCGCCAGGATCCGGTCCAAGGCCTCGTCGAGGTGGGCGTCGAAGTCGGCGAACGCGCCCTCCTGCCCCAGCGGAACCAGCTTGTCGGTGCGGTCGAGGAAGGCCACGAGCGGAGCCGCCGACGAGCGGAACACCGCCTGGTCACCGCCCACCTGAAGCCGGATCAGCACCTCGCCCAGCACCTCCCGGTCGGCCGGCGAGACTCGTACATCTCCCTCGCCGCACGGCCTGCCCACCCCGTCGATGAGCAGCTCACGCCCGAACGCCCAGGTCACCGGGGCGTCACCGGGCAGATGGAAGGTGAGCCGGACGGCGTACGGATCGCAGGTCTCGTAACCCAGTTCCACCGGGATGCGGAACGAGAGCTCCTCGGAGACGAGAAAGCTCATCATGACCTCTGCCTCAACTGCCTGCACGGACTCGCGCATCGCCCTACCCCGTCATTGCCGTCGACTGGCTGGGAATCAACCCCTGACACTGCACGCATCTTGCTGAACGTACACAACAGATCACAAGGAGTGAGTTTTCAGATACTGATAGAGACAGCAAGTGATCCCAGCATGCGCGCGATCTCGCTCTGCAACTGCTGCACGGCCGCGGGCAATCGGTCGGCCTGGCGAGCGGGGAGGGAGATGGCCATCGTCGCGGCGGTGGTGCCCACGGTGATCGGGACAGCGGCGCACACCGTGCCCAGCGCGTACTCCTGCCGTTCGACGACCGTCTCCATCCGCCGCACCCGGGCAAGCCGCCGCAACAGGGTGTGGTCGTCACGCACCGTGTACGGGGTGATCGACTGCACGGGGTAGCGATCAAGGTGATCGCGGCGGGCCTTGTCGTCCAGCTGGGACAGCAGGCACTGACCGATGGCGTGGGCGTGCGCGGTCTCGCGGAAGTCGGCCCATTCCTCGACCGCCGGATTGCCCGGGGTGTCGGATACGCACATGACCTCGATCTCGCCGTCCCGGTAGCGGGCGTAATACACCGGAACGCCGATCGAATCGCGCCAGTGCGCGAGGGTGGCGACCACGGTGCTGCGACGTTTCTGCGCGGCTCCGCTGCTGCCGAGGCGCTCTGCGGCCTCGCCGAAATAGAACATCCCCTTGTCGCGCCGCAGGTAGCCCTCGTGCACGAGGGTGCGCAGCAGGTGGTACGCCGTGGGCAACGCCAGGCCGGCCTCACGGGCCAGTTGCTTGGCCGGGGCCCCGCCGTCGTGCCGGGCCACGGATTCCAGCAGTCGCATGGCGCGCTGTACGGAACCGATGAGCGTCGCCGCGGACTGCGGTTGTTCAGGGACACCTATGCCCGCCGGCCGCTGCAGCGGGGGCGCGGTGGGACGCGTGCGGGTGGGGGGTGAGTGCGGTTCCGCGAATGCTGCGGTGTCAACCGTGGCCAAGGGTCACTCCCGAAGCTCGAGAGGGCGGTCCGTGCGGGGAACACGGAAGGGGGGAGCCGATCGCGGGTGCGTCCCCGCGAGGGGTTCCGGACTTTAACGGCCCTCCACCCCAGAGGGTCGTGCTGTCCGGAAAACTTCCCCCGGCCGAGGGAACCGGCGAATCCTGTTACCGGCCACCGGTCCCCGCGCCACTCACCAGTCGCCGCGTGACGAGGAACCTGCCATGAACTTCCGGACCACGTAGACCAGTCCGCCGACCACGGCGACGAAGACCAGCAGCTTGAACAGAAGGCCGATCACGAAGCCGACGACGCTCGCTATCAGGCCGCCGAACACGACCAGCGCGATGACCGGCACCGCGACCCACTTCACCCACCACGGCAGTCCCGCGAAGATCTCTTGCATGGCCCTCGTCCTCGTCTGTCCCGTCCGGCGCCGCTGGCGGCCCGGATCTTCGATGTCCTGCCGTCGATGCTAGGGCCCGAGGGGGTGTCTGCGGAGGCCTCGCACCCCTTGTCCTCCCCTGACCGATCCCTTAGGGAACCCCGAGGCGGGCGTAGCCTGCCAGGCGGAGACGCTCAGCCCTCCGCCGGCGAGAACACGACCATGACCCGCAGATCCTCGCTGATGTGGTGGAACTTGTGGGCGACTCCGGCGGGGACGTACACGACGCTGCCGCGCGCGACCTGGGTGGTCTCCAGACCGACCGTGATGGAGGCGCGCCCGCTCACGACGAAGTAGACCTCGTCCTGGTTGTGCGGGTTCTGTGGATCGTGATCCCCGGCATCGAGTGCGTAGAGGCCGACCGACATGTTCCGCTCTCGCAGAAATTGCAGGTAGGCGCCATCGTTGGCGGCTCTCTCCGCCTCCAGTTCATCCAACCGGAATGCCTTCATCGCCCTCGTCCGCCCTCGTAGCCGATCTCTTCTGCCACGATCAGACACATGAAGAATTTCGTAGTCAAGACGATCGCCAACGCGGGCGCCCTGGCGGTCGCCGTCTGGCTGCTCGACAAGATCACGCTGACCGGTGCCGGCACGGGCAAGAAGGTCGGCACCCTGATCGTGGTGGCGCTCCTGTTCGGCCTGGTCAACTTCGTGGTCAAGCCCATAGTGCAGGTACTGACCTTTCCCCTCTTCATCCTCACGCTCGGCCTGATCACCCTGGTGGTGAACGCGCTGATGCTGTTGCTCACCTCGTGGCTGGCCGACAAGCTCGACCTCAGCTTCCACGTCGACGGCTTCTGGACCGCGGTCCTGGGCGGTCTGATCATCTCCGTCGTCTCCTGGGCGCTCAACGTCGTCCTGCCCGACGAGGACTGAGCGTGCGATGAGCTACCGCGTCTGCTTCGTCTGCACCGGCAACATCTGCCGCTCCCCGATGGCCGAGGCCGTCTTCCGCGCGCGCGTCGCGGAGGCCGGCCTCGCAGGCCTGGTCGAGGTGGACAGCGCCGGCACGGGTGACTGGCACGTGGGCGAGGGCGCCGACCCGCGCACCGTCTCCGTCCTGGAGGAGAACGGCTACGCCGTCGCGCACACGGCCCGCATGTTCGAGCGGTCCTGGTTCTCCCGCCTGGATCTCGTGATCGCCCTGGACGCCGGCCACGTCAGGGCCCTGCGCCGCCTCGCGCCCACCGATGAGGACGCCCAGAAGGTCCGCCCGCTGCGCGCGTACGCCCCGGCAGCGGACGGCGATCTGGACGTTCCGGACCCGTACTACGGGGGCCGGGACGGCTTCGAGGAGTGCCTCCGCATGGTGGAGGAGGCGAGCGTCGGCCTGCTCGCCGCCGTTCGCGCGAACGTGGAAGGACGAGTGGCATGAGCGACCCGATCGCGGCCGGAGGCGCCGGCGAGGGCACGCGCGCGGTGCGTGCCGGTCTTCCGGAGCCTGTGAAGCACGAACCGATCCTGCCGGGCCCGGTCTTCGCAGCGCACTTCCACCTGCCCGGCGAGCCCACGGGGCCGTACACCTACGGCCGTGACGAGAACCCGACCTGGACGCATCTGGAACGCGCCGTGGGTGAGCTGGAGGCGCCGGGACATGAGGGCGTCGAGACGCTCGTGTTCGCCTCCGGCATGGCGGCGATCTCGTCCGTACTCTTCTCCCAACTGCGCGCCGGGGACGCCGCTGTCCTGCCCAACGACGGCTACCAGGCGCTCGCTCTGGTGCGCACGCAGTTGGAGGCGTACGGCATCGAGGTGCGCACCGCGCCGACCGGCGGCGACGCCCAGCTCGCCGTTCTCGACGGGGCGAAGCTGCTGTGGATCGAGTCACCGTCCAACCCGGGCCTCGACGTATGCGACATCCGGCGTCTCGTCGAGGCGGCGCACGCACGTGGCGCACTGGTGGCCGTCGACAACACGCTGGCGACGCCGCTCGGGCAGCGCCCGCTGCAACTCGGCGCCGACTTCTCGGTGGCCAGCGGCACCAAGCAGCTCACCGGGCACGGCGACGTTCTCCTCGGATACGTCGCCGGACGCTCCGGTGAGCCGATGACGGCCGTACGCCGCTGGCGCAAGATCGTGGGGGCGATCCCGGGGCCCATGGAGGCCTGGCTCGCGCACCGGTCGATCGCCACCCTTCAGATGCGTGTGGACCGGCAGAGTGCCACCGCCCTCGCCGTCGCTCAGGCACTGCGGGGGAGGCCGGAGGTGACCGGCCTGCGGTACCCGGGCCTGGCGGACGACCCGTCGCACCAGGTGGCCTCCCGGCAGATGCGGCGCTATGGGTGCGTGGTCTCCTTCACGTTGCCCACGCGGGCGCGTGCCGAGCGCTTTCTCGAGGAACTGCGGCTCGTGGACGACGCGACGAGCTTCGGAGGGGTGCGTTCGACGGCCGAGCGGCGTGGTCGCTGGGGCGGGGACGCGGTGCCGGAGGGCTTCATCCGGCTGTCGGTCGGCGCCGAGGACCCGGAGGATCTGGTGACGGACGTCCTGCGCGCGCTGGAGGAGTCGGCGCGGTGACCGGCTTGAGTGATGCCTCCGGGGTCCTTCTCCGTACGGCGGACGGTCCGAGCCTCCCCCCTCGTGGCTCGGACCGTCCTGCGGTTCTGCGCGCGAAGAACCGCGCGCACTAGGCTAGTTGACTCTCTGTCAGTGTCCAATCACAGTGGCGACAGAGACCTATCGACTTATTTATAGTTGGGCCTGTCCCAGCCCGGGAGAAATGCAGGGGAAGGGGGAGCGCGTTTCATGGACCTGGCCCTGCTGCGCACCTTCGTGACCGTGCACCGGGCCGGTTCCTTCACCCGCGCCGCCGCCCTGCTGGGCCTGTCCCAGCCAGCCGTGACCTCCCAGATCCGCACGCTGGAGAGGCAGCTGGGCCGACCCCTCTTCCTCCGTCAGGCCCGCGGTGTGACGCCGACGACCATCGGGGACGAGCTCGCCCACAAGGCTGCCCCACACCTCGACGCCCTGGTGGAGATCGCCGAGACCGGCCTGGACTACGAGTCCTCCGTGCGGACGCTGCACCTTGCCGGACCGCCCGAGTTCACCGCCGAACGGGCCCTTCCCTCCCTCACCGAACTGACCGGCGAGGAGGGACAGGGGCTCGCCCTGCGCGCCTCCTTCGGGACCGCTGAGGAGGTCCTGGACGGGCTGGCCGCCGGACACCACGACCTCGTCGTCACCACGGCCCGGCCGCGCGGTGCCCTGCTCACGGCCACCCCGCTGTGCGACGAGGAGCACGTCCTGGTCGCCGCGCCGAGCCGGGCCGGGCCGACGGACCCTGAGAAGCCGAGCCGTCGTGGCGGAGCGTCCGCGCTGGAAGACCTTCCCGTCGTGGAGGTCCATGAGTCGCTGCCCTTCGTCTCCCGCTACTGGGCCTCCGTCTTCGACGCCCGCCCGGCGGCATCGGGCGCCGTCATCGTCCCCGACCTGCGGGCGGTATTGGCCTGTGTGACCGCGGGTGCGGGACTTGCGGTGCTGCCCCGCTATCTCTGCATGACCGCCCTGGACCGCGGAGACGTCGTCGAACTGCACCGACCGCCGGTGCCGCCCCTTCGGACCTACGTCCTGGTGGTACGCACCGGCACGCTGGCGATGCCGCACATCGCACGGGCGCACGACTGGCTGCTGAGAGCGGCGGCCGACTGGTGCTGAGCCGGTTCCCCTGGCACCTCACGCACCGGGCTCACGCGGTGACGGTTCGCGATGTTTCACGTGGAACCAGCCGGGCCACATTCCTCCCATGACCGTCCGACCTGTGGTCAAGCGCACAGCGCGCGCCGTTCTGCTGGACGGCGACGACCTGATCCTGATCAAACGAACCAAGCCCGGCCTCGATCCCTACTGGGTCACGCCCGGTGGTGGAGTCGAGCCGGAGGACACCACCGTCGTCGACGCGCTGCATCGCGAGGTCTACGAGGAACTCGGGGCCAAGATCACCGACGTGGTCCCCTGCTTCGTCGACACGGTCGAGCACATCGGCGAGGACGGCGGCGCGACCGGCGTGAAGGTGCAGCACTTCTTCGTCTGCCGGCTGGGATCCATGGATCCTGGTCTGCGACACGGTCCCGAGATGGACGAACCCATCGGGGAGTACGAGATCGTCCGCGTGCCGTTCACCCGGGTCGGGATCGCCTCCGTCCATCTCGTCCCACTGTCACTGCGGCACTACCTCGACGGCAACATCGAGGGCGTACGGGCCATGCACGCGCCCGACCTGGGGTGATCCCCCCGGCTCGGGATCAGCTGCCGGCGGCGACCAGTTCCTCGACCGAGTCGTGGCGTATGCGCTCCGCCGGGAGGCCGACGCCGCGCAGGGCGTCCACGCCGCTGCGGATCATGCGTCCGGGGAGGGATTCCCAACGAGGGAGGGGCGCTGGGCGGGCGCTCGGGGCTCAGGAGGCGTGGGAGGCGGTGCGGGCCGCCGGGACTGCTGGAGGGCTTCCTGGAGGCCCGCGGGGGCCTGTGAGCGGGCATCAGCCCATTGCTGGCCGGGCGGCAACAGGGCAGTGACTGTCCGAAGCCCTGCCGAGGTCTGCGGGGGGGGATCCCCGCCCGCGCCTCGCCGGACTGCGCGACCTCCGTGGGTGCCTGGGTGCGGGCGGCCGCCGGTGGAGTGCCGGCGGCCGGCTGCTCGGCGGCCGCGAGGGCTGGCCGGGGCTCCGCGACGGGCTCGTCGGCGGGGAGGGACGACCGTGGCTCTACGACGGGTTCCGGGGGCCGGCCGGTCGACGGTTCGGGCGGTGCAGCGGAAAGCGGGGTATTCGGGTGGCGGTTTCCGCGCCCTCGCCCGGGGGCGGCTCCCCGGCGGAGGCGTTCGTCTTCCTGCCAACCGGGCGGAAGGCGGCCAGTCGGCGGTCGTCGGAGGTTCCCTGCTCGCCCTCAGTAGCCGGTGCCGGCTGCTTGTGCGGCGTGAACCATCCGTCCCCGCCGCCCAGCGTGCCGTTGTCGGCCGACCTGGTGGCCGGAGCGTCCATGGTGTGCCTCGCCTCGAACATATTTCGGTCGGTCTGCGCACTTCCACGTTCGGAAGGTGCCTGCTTCCCCCGCAGACGGTCTGCCGTTCCGTTCCGCGGTCGGTCCGGCCACTGCCCACCCGTGAAATCAGCTGCTTCGGTGACATAAGGAGAAAGCGACTGGGCCACGGTCCGGTCACCGCAGCATCGCGACTGCGCGAACGCGTCGGTCGTACAATCGGACCAGCGGGTCTTCGATCTCTCCGTCCCGTTAGGCTGCATTGCCCTGTTTCCGGTCCGCACGGAATGCGTACGTCGTATTTCGCGCATCACGTCCCGGACACGAACCGGAGTTGACCATGCCGGGCGCCGGTCCGCGCACAAGTCCCCCTTCCCTCCCCGTGACCGCGCTCGAGTGCGAACCGCCGGTTCTCTCAATTACCGGGCACGGCGCACCAGTTCATAGGCATCCCACAGATCCTTCCCCGCGTAGGAGTGGGTCGCCAGGCCCGTCAGATGACGGTCGGCATTGACCGCGACCGAGAGCGGCACCACCCCGAACAGATCCTTGTCGGAGAGCGAATCGCCATAGGCGACGCAGTCGGCCCGCCTCACACCGAACTCAGCACAGAGCCGGTCGGCGATCATTACCTTCGCCGCGGCATTGAGTACGCCCGCGGGATCCACTCGCTCGGTGAAAGGAACAGCGGGAAACCGCGAACCGTAGGCGGCATGCGCACCCCAGCCGGTCAGCCGCTCCACGAAGAACGAGGGCGAGAGCGAAATGACAGCGCAGTACTCGCCGCTGCTCCTGATCTCCGACCAGACCTCGCGAATGCTCGCCAGCCAGGGCGCACCCTCGAACGCCGTCGTCACATGGGCGTCGGTGAGCCCGCTCCACAGTTCATAGACCTGCACCGCGTACTCCGGCGGATCGATCAGGCCTGATGAGATCGCCCGGTCCAGGGCTACCGTCTCAGTCTCGAGCCCTAGCTGGCGCGAGATCTCAACCGGCGCCGACGTTCCGTGCAGCAGCGTGCCGTCGAGGTCGAAGAGGTGAAGTCGTGTCATGACGCCGAGGCTAACCAGGCGCACGGGCGATCTTGGGCCGCACCCGTCGACGTTTCACGTGAAACGACGCCTGGTTGTCGGCCTGCTGTGCAGTGGGCCACGGCTTGGCCAAAAGCACATGCGACGCTGGGGAAACAGGTGGACGCCGGAGGCACCGGTCGGACAGCCTGACCTGCGTGCCGACTCCTTCCCTCGCTGCTCTCCCCATCCGCCGCCTGACGCATCGCGACCTCATCGCCTGCGCCGACTTGTCCGAGGACAGGGGGTGGCTGCGCGAGGAACACAAGTGGGGCCTCCTCCTTACCGCTGGAAAGGGTTACGGCATCGACGACCCGGACGGGGGCCTCGTCAGCGCCTGCGTGGTCACCGAATACGGCCCGCACGACCGTCCCTCTCTCGGGGCCATCGGCATGGTGCTGGTCGCCGGACGGCATGCCCGGCAGGGTGTCGGCCGTCGACTCATGCGGCACATCATCTCCGTCATGGGTACGACCCCGCTGACCCTTCACGCGACACCGAACGGCCGTCCGCTGTACGAGGAGTTGGGATTCAAGACGACGGGACGTGCCGAGATGTTGGTCGGTCGCTTCATGCCGGACGGACCGGCGCCCCGCGTGCCGACGCGTGCGGCCACAGCGGAGGACCTCACCATGATCCTCCGCTTGGACGAGGAGGCTTTCGGCACCGACCGCACGCCCGTTATCGCCAGACTTCCAGCGTTCGCCGACCATGTGCGGGTCGCCGAGGACAGCGGCCGGATCGTCGGCTACGCGGCTGCCTGGCCCAATATGGACAGCCATGTCGTGGGGCCGCTGATCGCCCGGGACACGGAGACGGCGAAGTCTCTCGTGGCGTCCCTGGCCGAACACTCCGATCGTCCGCTGCGCACCGACATCGACGTCCGTCACGAGCAACTGCTGGCCTGGCTCAAGGGGCGCGGCCTGGCATCCGTCGCCTTCAACACCGTCATGACCTACGGCATCACAGAGCTGCCCGGCGACTGGACCCGGCGGTTCGCTCCGCTGACGGTGGCGGCCGGCTGAGGCATTCGGCGAAGCGGACGCCGGGTCCCGAGAGTCTGGGGACCGACCCGGGATGGATCCGAACGCCTGGCTCAGGCCAGCGCCGCCACTGCCGCGGTGGCGAAGCCGTGGTCCTGCTCGGGCGCACCGCCGCCCACTCCGACGGCCCCGATCAGCCGCCCGTCGCGGTGGACCGGCACGCCTCCGGCGATGAACAGCAGCGGCCTGTCGAGCGCGGTGGGCAGGGTGTGGAACAGGCCGCCGGGCTGGACGGCGTCGACGAGGTCGGCGGTGGGGGTGTTCAGCTGGAGCGCCGTGTAGGCCTTGCGCGTGCTTGTCTCACCGGAGATCAGCACAGCGCGGTCGTCCCGGCGGAAGGCCAGCAGGTGGCCACCCGCGTCCAGGACGGTGACACTGACCGTGACCCCGGCGGCCTCGGCCGCGCGGCGGGCGGCCGTCAGAAGGAGGTCGGCGTCACGGGTGGTGAGGGGCGCGACGGTGAGGATGGTCGTGCTCATAGGTGTCTTCTCCTTGCGGGTGTTTCCTGTGCGGTGTTCCGTGTGTGCGTGAACCGGGAAAGCGCGGCAGCTTCCTGGCTCCGCGCCTTCAAGTGGCTCAGTGCTGGACGGCTGCCGGCTGTTGGACCGGAGTCCGCCCGCTGACGACGGCACCGGCTGCGCCGTCGCGGCGCTCCAGCGTCGCCGAGACGAGGGCGAGGACGAGCGCCGCTGCGGCGAGAGCGGCGCCGACCCAGTTCGGGGCGGTGTAGCCGAGGCCGCCGGCGATGACGAGGCCGCCGAGCCAGGCGGCGAGGGCGTTGCCGAGGTTGAAGGCGCCAATGTTCACCGCGGAGGCGAGCGTCGGAGCGCCGTGCGCCTGGTCGAGGACACGCTTCTGGAGAGGCGGGACCGTGGCGAAGCCCAAGGCGCCGATCAGGACGATCGTGACGGCCGCGAGGACCTTGTTGTGCGCGGTCAGGGTGAAGAGGGCCAGGACCAACGCCAGGCTGCCCAGGGAGACGTACAGCATAGGCATCAGGGCCCGGTCGGCGTACCTGCCGCCGACGAGGTTGCCGACGACCATGCCGAGGCCGAAGAGGACGAGCAGCCAGGTGACGGAGCCCTCGGCGAAGCCGGCCACGTGGGTCATCATCGGCGCGATGTAGGTGATGGCCGCGAAGACACCGCCGAAGCCCAGCACGGTCATTGCCATGGCGAGCAGGACCTGGGTGTTCTTGAAGGCGGCCAGTTCGTGACGAAGGCGTACGCCTTCCGGGTGGGGCAGTTCGGGCACGAGCTTGGCGATGCCCGCCAGCCCCAGGACGCCGAGGAGGGCGACGATGCCGAAGGTCACACGCCAGCCGACGGTCTGCCCGACGAGAGTGCCCAGCGGGACGCCGACGACGTTGGCGACCGTGAGCCCGGTGAACATCATCGCGATGGCTCCGGCCTTCTTGTGCGGGGCGACCAGATCGGCCGCGACGACCGAGCCGATGCCGAAGAACGCGCCGTGCGCGAGCGAGGCGACGACCCGGCCGATCAGCATGACGGCGAAGGCGGGGGCGACCGCGGACAGGAGGTTGCCGACGATGAACAAGACCATCAGCAGCATCAGCATCCGCTTGCGGGACACCTTGGTACCGAGGACGGTCATCAGCGGGGCACCGAGCACCACGCCGAGCGCATAGCCGGTCACCAGAAGGCCGGCCGTGGGGATGGAGACTCCGAAGTCGCCCGCGACCTCGGGCAGCAAGCCCATGATCACGAACTCGGTCGTTCCGATTCCGAAGGCCCCGATCGCGAGGGCCAGTAGCGCGAGAGGCATGGTGAGGTAGACCTTCCAGACGATTGCGTGAGCGCCTTACAGTCGTCCACACTAATTGCACACGCGGGCTATATGCAAGCGCGGGCTATCGCGGCACTGCTCTATCCTGGGACGCAGCCGCACCGGGACGGAGGAGAACACCCATGACTGCGACGGACCCCGCGCTCACCGCTCTCGCCCAGGGCTGGTGTGCCCTCTCCCTGCTGCACGGCAGGATCGAGGCCCACATCGAGCGCGCTCTCCAGGCCCGGCACGACCTGAGCGTGCGGGAGTACTCCCTCCTCGACGTGCTCAGCCGCCAGCACGACGACGAAGGGGGCCATCTGCAGATGAAGCAGGTCGCCGACGCCGTCGTCCTGAGTCAGAGCGCGACCACGCGGCTGGTCACCCGTCTCGAGGACCGTGGTCTCTTGGAGCGCTACCTGTGCCCCACCGACCGCCGTGGCATTTACACGAACGTCACCGAGGCCGGCCTGAAGCTGCTCGACGAGGCCCGCCCCACCAATGACGGGGCCCTTCGTGAGGCCCTCGACGAAGCGGCGAAGAACCCGGAGCTGGCCCCGCTGGTCCGGGTCGTGGAGTCCCTGAAGGCACCCGCCGCTGCATAGGGTGCGGCCATGGAAGATCTTGAAATACGTGCAGCCGTCGCCGAGGACACCCCCGCGATCGTCGGCATGCTCGCGGACGACCCCCTGGGTGCGCGGCGTGAGTCGCCGAACGACCTCGAACCGTACCTGAGCGCGCTCGAGCGGATCAGCACCGATCCGAACCAGCGCCTGGTCGTCGCCGTGCGCGAAGGCCGGGTCGTGGGCACCCTCCAACTGACGATCGTGCCCGGCCTCTCCCGGCGCGGGGCAACCAGGTCGATCATCGAGGGCGTACGCGTCCACGCCGACGAACGCAGCAGCGGCCTGGGCACCCGGTTCATCGAGTGGGCGATCGAGGAGTCCAGGCGGGAGAACTGCCGACTGGTCCAGCTGACTTCCGACAGCACACGCACAGACGCTCACCGCTTCTACGAGCGCCTGGGTTTCGAGGCCTCACACGTCGGCTTCAAGCTCCAGCTCTGAAGTACCCGGACGTCGGCAGCCGCACCGAATCAGGATGTCAACGGGCGCCGTGTTTCACGTGAAACACGGCGCTCTTCCCACCCGACCTAAGCCCTAGCCGATCCCCCGCCACCCTTCCGCGTCCACACCGCCGGGCACATCGGCCCGTTCGTCGTACGGCTGACGTGTGAACACGAACGACCCGAGGTCGAGGTGGTCCACGGTGCCGTCCGGTCGACGTACGGCCCGCAGGGTCTCGCCGGCGAAGTAGCCCTCCAGCCCTGTCCACGCGCCCTCTGCGTTCGCCCGGAACCGCGAGCGTCGCCCACCGCCGGAGAGCGGTCCGAGGGAAAGATTGCCGTCGGCCGTGATCCGCAGGGCGAACGGACTGGTCCCCCAATACCACTGACCCGCCAGCACCAAGGCGGACTGATCGACCTCCCGCAGCGGCCGCCACGGCTCCGGAATCCGCGGCTCGGCCTCGGCCACGACGCGTACGAGGTCGGCGGCCACCTCCGTCACCATCGGACCGGACGTGCAGTTGGCGAGGACCACCGCGGCGACATCGTCGGCCGCACTGATCGTGAGCGCGGCCAGGAACCCCGGCACCGATCCGGAGTGCCCCACGAGCACCCGGCCATCCAGGTTCTCGATCCGCATCCCGAGCCCGTAGGTGCCGCCGTCCGCCAAGTCGGTGAGTTCGGCCGGCGCTGCGGGGGTCCGCATCTCCATGAGGCTCTCCGCGCTCAGCACGCGGTCGTCCCCTCGGACCAGGAAGGCGGCGAACCGCGCGAGATCACCGCTCGTCGACCAGAGTTGTCCGGCTGCGGCCATCCTGCCGAAGTGTTCAGTGGGTTCGGGCAACATCACATCGGCCCAGGGGTGTACCGCCCAGCCCCCTGCTTGGGGAGCCAACGGTCGCGCACTCGTACGGCCCATGCCCAGAGGTTCGAGCACTTCCCGCCGTAGTACTTCCTCCCACGATGCCCCGCGGAGTTCTTCGACAAGGGCGCCGAGGACGCTGTAGCCGGGGTTGGAGTAGTGGAAACGACGCCCCGGCCGATGCAGGGCGGGCTGGTCACCGAGGACATCGGAAAGGTCGGGACGCAGTGAACCCGGAGTCCGCTCCCACCACGGACCGGGTGACTCGGCCGCCAATCCGCCCATGTGCGCAAGAAGCTGGGCAATGGTCGCCTCCCCGGCCCCAGTGCCCGGCAGATGCTTCTCCAGCGGGTCCTCAAGGTCGAGCGCCCCTTCGTCGCGCAGCCGCAGCACGAGAACCGCGGTGAACGTCTTGGTGATCGAGCCGATCCGGTACTGCACGTTCTCGTCCGGCGCGTGCCCGTCGACGCAGGTCCGCGCCCCGTGCCACACAGCCCGCCCGTCGCGCACCACCGCGGCCACGAGCGAGGGCGCCCGTCCCTCGGACTGGGCAACGGCGATCCGGTGCAGCAGCGCCCGCCGGGTGCCGGGAAGCAGCTCTTCCAGAGGTGTCGTCATGAGCCCAGTCCACCCGCCGCCACGGCCGGAGTCGAGCCCATTTCGCCGAAAGCGCTGCAGAGCCTCGCCGCCGATGACATGTCGATCTTCTGTGGCCTGCTGGTTCTCATCTGTCTCACCGCAATGTCACCCAAGATCAGTCTCAGACCGATGCCATCTCCTCGGCGGAACAATGAAACTGCGGCTGAACCACCGACCACGAGGACTACGTGCGAGCTCAGATCGCGCACCGATGAGTTTCTCGCGCCGCGCCGGTCTGTACGCGTGAGACCGATTCAGAGAAGGCTGGCGCCATGCGGAAATTGATCTACGGCATGAACCTGACCCTGGACGGCTACATCGCCGCGCCCGGCGACGACATCGGCTGGAGCATGCCGAGCGACGAGCTGTTCCAGTTCTGGTCCGACCAGTTGCAGGCGACCGACCTGTCGCTGTACGGGCGCAAGCTGTGGCAGACGATGAGCTCCTACTGGCCGACCGGCGACCAGCAGCCCAACGCCACCCTGGCGGACATCGAGTTCGCGCGGAACTGGCGGGACACACCGAAAGTGGTGTTCTCCTCGACGATCGACAAGGTCGACTGGAACACCCGCCTGGTCACCGGCGACGCGCTCGCCGAGATCACCCGGCTCAAGGCCGAGGACGGCGGCCCGATGTACATCGGCGGCGCGACCCTCGCCGGGGCTGCCATGCGCGCCGAGCTGATCGACGAGTACGTGATCGCCGCGCACCCGGTCCTGGTGGGCGCCGGCACGCCGTTCTTCACCGCGCTGGACAGCTGGGTGAAACTGAACCTGGTGGAGACGCGGACGTTTCCCGGCGGCGTGGTCCTGACCAGGCACGAGACACGGCGCTGAGCCGCAGCACCCCGCGCACGCCCGGGACTGTCTCTGTGTCGTAGACGACATCGGTACGACGCGGCCCGTGCACTTGCGACATCAGTCGCCAGGCCCTACAAGGCGCCCGATCAGGTCTGCGCCATGTCCACGAAGCGCGAGTAGTGGCCCTGGAAGGCCACCGTGATCGTGGCCGTAGGACCGTTACGGTGCTTGCCCACGATGATGTCCGCCTCGCCCGCGCGCGGCGACTCCTTCTCGTACGCGTCCTCGCGGTGCAGCAGGATCACCATGTCGGCGTCCTGCTCGATGGAGCCGGACTCACGCAGGTCGGACACCATCGGCTTCTTGTCCGTGCGCTGCTCGGGACCACGGTTCAGCTGGGAGAGCGCGATCACCGGGACCTCCAGCTCCTTGGCCAGGAGCTTGAGATTACGGGACATGTCCGAGACCTCCTGCTGACGGCTCTCGGAGCGCTTGGAGCCACCGGCCTGCATCAGCTGCAGGTAGTCGATGATCACGAGCTTGATGTCGTTGCGCTGCTTGAGCCGTCGGCACTTCGCGCGGATCTCCATCATCGACAGGTTCGGCGAATCGTCGATGTAGAGCGGCGCGGAGGACACCTCAGGCATCCGGCGGGCCAGTCGCGTCCAGTCCTCGTCCGTCATCGTGCCGGAGCGCATGTGGTGCAGGGCGACACGCGCTTCGGCGGACAGCAGGCGCATCGCGATCTCGTTACGCCCCATTTCCAGAGAGAAGATGACGCTGGGCAGGTTGTGCTTGATGGAGGCCGCACGGGCGAAGTCCAGGGCGAGCGTGGACTTACCCATGGCGGGCCGGGCCGCGATGACGATCATCTGGCCGGGGTGCAGCCCGTTGGTGAGCGAGTCCAGGTCCGTGAAGCCTGTGGGCACGCCGGTCATCTCGCCGCTGCGCGAGCCGATCGCCTCGATCTCGTCGAGGGCGCCCTCCATGATGTCGCCGAGCGGCAGGTAGTCCTCGCTGGTGCGCTGCTCGGTGACAGCGTAGATCTCGGCCTGGGCACGGTTGACGATCTCGTCGACGTCGTCGTCGCCCGCGTATCCCATCTGGGTGATGCGGGTGCCGGCCTCGACCAGGCGGCGCAGGACCGCGCGCTCGTGCACGATCTCCGCGTAGTACTCCGCGTTCGCTGCCGTCGGCACGGTCTGGACGAGCGTGTGCAGATACGAGGCGCCACCGACCTTGTTGATCTCGCCGCGCTTGGTGAGCTCGGCGGCGATCGTGATGGGGTCTGCCGGTTCGCCCTTGGCATAGATGTCGAGGACAGCCTGGTAGATCGTCTCGTGCGCCGGTTTGTAGAAGTCGTGGCCCTTGAGGATCTCGACGACGTCGGCAATGGCGTCCTTGGACAGGAGCATGCCGCCGAGTACCGACTGCTCGGCGTCGAGGTCCTGGGGCGGCACTCGCTCGAAGGGCGTCCCGCCCCCGTCCCACTCGCCGCTGTCCCGGCCTCGGTCGTGCTGTTCGTCCCTCCCGCGGCCCCCGTCGCGCCGACGTGAGGGGGGCAGACGATCACTGGGACCGCTGTCGGCCCACGGATCGTCCAAGGGCTCGGAAATGCTCAACCGAGCCACCTCCTCCCGTCCGCGGAGCGGACCTAGCCGCGCCCCATATTTCTACGGCACGGCACTGACAACTAAGAGGCCCAACTCCGGTTCGGGCGCGTCGGTTTTGTGAGACTTTCACGGTCGACGAACGGAGCGGGCGCCGGACCACGGTAGGCCCGCGAGGGACGTCAGCCAATCTGGTTATCCACAGGGCATGTGGACGACGGCCCGGATGCTGTGGAGAACTGCGCAAAACCTGTGCACGACCCGGTGGACAGCCCTGTGAACAAGCACTCTCCAGCTCTCCTTCTAACTCACTGACCAGCAGGTTTCTCGTCCACCGGCTGTGCAGAAGAAAAACTTTCCCAGTCGGGCCAAGATCGCCGCGAAGGGTGCAGGGGAGCACACACAGGGAGTCACCAAGTAAGGGTCATTAGGTGATTGCATCTCTTACCTGTGGACGATTAGATTGGTGGCCATGACACCGGCTCCCACGATCCCCAAGGCCACCCGGCGACAGCACGATCGAGAGATCGTCGCACTGGCCGTCCCGGCCTTCGGCGCGCTCGTCGCCGAGCCCCTCTTCGTCCTGGCCGACAGCGCCATCGTGGGCCATCTCGGCACCGCTCAACTCGCCGGACTCGGTGTGGCTTCCGCCCTCCTCACCACAGCCGTCAGCATTTTCGTCTTCCTCGCCTACGCCACCACGGCAGCCGTCGCACGCCGCGTGGGCGCCGGCGATCTCCCGGCAGCCATCCGCCAGGGCATGGACGGCATCTGGCTGGCACTGCTGCTCGGCGCTGCCGTGATCACCTTCGTGCTGCCCAGCGCCCCCTCCCTCGTGGAACTCTTCGGCGCCTCCGAAACGGCCGCCCCGTATGCGATCACCTATCTGCGCATCTCGGCTCTGGGTATCCCGGCCATGCTGGTCGTCCTCGCCGCAACCGGCGTTCTCCGGGGACTCCAGGACACCAGGACCCCGCTCTACGTCGCTATTGGTGGCTTCCTCGCCAACGCCCTGCTGAATGTCGGTCTCGTCTACGGCGCGGATCTCGGCATCGCTGGCTCCGCCTGGGGCACGGTCATCGCCCAGTGCGGCATGGCCGCCGTCTACCTCCTCGTGGTGATCCGAGGTGCCCGCCGGCATGGCGCCTCGTTGCGCCCGGACGCCGTCGGCATCCGGGCCTCGGCCCGGGCCGGAGTGCCCCTGCTGGTGCGCACCCTGTCCCTGCGGGCCGTGCTGATGATCGCCACCGCCGTTGCCGCCCGCCTCGGCGACACGGACATCGCGGCACATCAGATCGTCCTGTCACTGTGGAGCCTGTTGGCCTTCGCCCTCGATGCCATCGCCATCGCCGGACAGGCGATCATCGGGCGCTACCTCGGGGCCAACGACCCCCAGGGCGCCCGGGTCGTCTGTCGCCGTATGGTCGAGTGGGGCATTGCCGTGGGTGTCGTGCTGGCCCTGCTCGTCGTGCTGGCCCGGCCGCTGTTCCTGCCGCTTTTCACCGGGGACCCAGGGGTCATGGATGCCGCCCTGCCCGCCCTGTTGGTGGTGGCCCTGTCACAGCCGGTCTGTGCCATCGTCTTCGTGCTGGACGGCGTATTGATGGGCGCGGGAGACGGCCCCTACCTCGCCTGGGCGATGGTGCTCACGCTGGCGGTCTTCGCTCCGGTGGCCCTACTGGTCCCCGCTCTCGGGGGAGGCCTCACCGCGCTGTGGGGAGCGATGACGCTGATGATGGTGGTGCGCATGCTGACTCTCTGGCTGCGTACCCGTTCGGGACGCTGGCTGGTCACCGGCGCGAGCCGCTGACCGTTTCACGTGAAACCGGTGTGTCATGTAAAACGGTGTTTCACGTGAAACATCACAGCGCCAACCCGATGGATCCAATGCCCTCACGATGGAGCCGGGCATACGGAAAGGGCCGCACCCTTGGAGGATGCGGCCCCTTCTCGGCTCTACAAGCCGAACGCAGCGATCAGGCCGCGACGACCTCGAGGTTGACCTTGGCGGCCACCTCGGGGTGCAGACGCACGGACGCGTCGTGCGCGCCCAGGGTCTTGATCGGCGAACCGAGCTCGATGCGGCGCTTGTCGACCTCGGGGCCACCGGAAGCCTTGATCGCCGAAGCGATGTCGGCCGGGGTGACGGAACCGAAGAGACGGCCGGCGTCGCCGGAGCGGACCGCCAGGCGGACCTTGACGCCCTCGAGCTGGGCCTTCACCGCGTTGGCCTGCTCGATGGTCTGGATCTCGTGGATCTTGCGAGCACGACGGATCTGCTCGACGTCCTTCTCGCCGCCCTTGGTCCAGCGGATCGCAAAGTTCCGCGGGATCAGGTAGTTGCGAGCGTAGCCGTCCTTGACGTCGACGACTTCGCCGGCGGCACCGAGGCCAGAGACCTCGTGGGTGAGGATGATCTTCATTTTTCGGTCACCCTTCCCTTATCGCGCCTGGGCGGTGTAGGGCAGCAGCGCCATCTCACGGCTGTTCTTCACGGCCGTGGCGACGTCACGCTGGTGCTGCGTGCAGTTGCCGGTCACGCGGCGGGCACGGATCTTGCCACGGTCGGAAATGAACTTCCGCAGCATGTTCGTGTCCTTGTAGTCCACGTACGTGACCTTGTCCTTGCAGAATGCGCAGACCTTCTTCTTCGGCTTGCGCACAGGCGGCTTCGCCATGGTGATTCTCCTGTGTGATCAAGAAGTTGGGATACGACCCGCCCTCGACCCGACAGGCCCGGAGAACCGGGCCCGAGGCCTAGAAGGGGGGCTCGTCCGAGTAGCCGCCACCAGCACCGCCGCTGCCGCCGGAGCTTCCACCCCAGCCGCCGCCACCGCTGCCGCCGCCCTGGTTGCCACCGGCGGGAGCGCCGGTCGCCCACGGGTCGTCGGCGGGAGCGCCACCGCCCTGCTGACCGCCGCCGGAGTTTCCACCCCAGCTGCCGCCACCCTGGGCGCCGCCACCACCGGCTCCGCCGAAGCCACCGCCACCACCCTGACCACCGCGGCCGGTGGTCTTGGTGACCTTGGCCGTGGCGTTACGCAGGCTGGGACCGACTTCTTCGACGTCCAGCTCGTAGACCGTGCGCTTGACACCCTCGCGGTCCTCGTAGGACCGCTGCTTCAGCCGGCCCTGCACGAGGACGCGCATGCCTCGCTGGAGCGACTCAGCGACGTTCTCCGCCGCCTGACGCCAGACCGAGCAGGTCAGGAACAGGCTTTCGCCGTCCTTCCACTCGTTCGTCTGGCGGTCGAAGGTGCGGGGAGTGGACGCGACACGGAACTTCGCGACCGCCGCACCTGAGGGGGTGAAGCGCAGCTCGGGGTCGTCGACAAGATTGCCGATGACCGTGATGACGGTCTCGCCTGCCATGGGGGAACCTCTCGGCGGGTTTGCTGCTGCTGGCTGCTAGTGCTGCTACTCGAATCCCGAGACCAGTTGAGCGGGAAAGCTCAGTGGGTCTCGGGGCGGAGGACCTTGGTCCGGAGGACCGACTCGTTCAGGTTCATCTGGCGGTCGAGCTCCTTGACGACCGCAGGCTCAGCCTGAAGGTCGATGACCGAGTAGATGCCCTCGGGCTTCTTCTTGATCTCGTACGAGAGACGACGACGGCCCCAGGTGTCGACCTTCTCCACCTTTCCGTTGCCCTCACGGACAACGGAGAGGAAGTTCTCGATCAGCGGGGAGACAGCGCGCTCCTCGAGATCGGGGTCGAGGATGACCATCACTTCGTAGTGACGCATGTGGAACCCACCTCCTTTGGACTCAGCGGCCACGGTCGTTCCGTGGCAGGAGGGTTGTGATGCGTGCGCAACGGTATCGGCCGCCACTGACAATCGGAGGTCGCGTCGCGACGCTCCCGCTCTCAGGTGGGCGGATTCCCTGGCAGTTGCCTGGGCAGACACCGGTGCAGAGGGTACAGACTACCTGCACACCGGCTTCCGGTTGAAATCCGGCCGGGGAGGGCGTCAATCTGTACCCATCGGGTGTGTATGGCGCTACGATGCGCCACTCTCCGCAGGAGGTGCCTCATGGCACAGGCATTGCGACCCAACACCGCCGGCTCTCTCTTCGCCACCGACGACAGGCCCCACCCGCTCCAGGACACCCTCATGGCCGTCACCCTGGTCCTGGGGGCGGTGGCCTTCATCACGGCGATGTTCCACAGCCTCCACCTGCTCAGCTCGTGGGCCGGCCTGGTAGGGATCTTCACCGGCGCTTACGGACAGTGGATCTCCGAGACCACCCGTGAACGCTTCGGCCTGATCCTGGGCCTCGGTGCCTCCGGCATCGGCTTCTTCCTCGGCATGGCGCACGGCGGCCTCTTCGGCGGCCTCTGGTGACCTGACGAAGCCGGTCCGGCGTCACCGGCATCGTCGGCGGAAGGAGCCGCACCGCACCGGCTCCGCCCCGTCGGAACGCCCCGGCCGTCCTCACGGCCGGGGCGAAGGTGCCGTAGGCCCAGTCAGGGCGCTCGCTAGGCGCAGTAGGCTTCGGCGCGAGAGCCGGAGCCCCTGTACCCATGGGGACACACCAGCCCGAGGAGCGCCCCGAATGAGCCTGACCCTGAGGACGATCAGCCGCGAGCAGCATCTGGCATACATCCAGAGCCTGCCGTCGGCGAGCCACATGCAGGTTCCGGCCTGGGCCGATGTCAAGGCCGAGTGGCGGTCGGAGAGCCTCGGCTGGTTCGACGGCAGGACCGGCGAGCTCGTCGGTGCGGGCCTCGTCCTCTACCGCCAGCTTCCCAAGATCAAGCGCTACCTCGCGTATCTGCCCGAGGGCCCGGTCATCAACTGGTACGCCCCGAATCTGACCGAGTGGCTGGAACCGATGCTCGCGCACCTCAAGCAGCAGGGCGCTTTTTCGGTGAAGATGGGACCGCCGGTGATCATCCGGCGCTGGGAGGCCGTCTCCATCAAGGCGGGCATCCAGAACCCGGATGTGAAGCGACTTCGAGACATCGAGGCCGACTTCATCGAGCCGCGGGCCTTCGAGGTGGCCGACAAGCTGCGCCGGATGGGCTGGCAGCAGGGCGAGGACGGTGGCGCCGGCTTCGGCGACGTCCAGCCGCGTTACGTCTACCAGGTGCCGCTGGCGAACCGTTCCCTCGAAGAGGTCCACCGGAACTTCAACCAGCTCTGGCGTCGCAACATCAAGAAGGCCGAGAAGGCCGGTGTCGAGGTCGTCCAGGGCGGTTACCACGACCTCGAGGAGTGGCAGCGGCTCTACGAGATCACGGCGGTGCGCGACCACTTCCGGCCCCGCCCGCTGTCGTACTTCCAGCGCATGTGGACGGCCCTCAACACCGAGGACCCCAACCGGATGCGCCTGTACTTCGCCCGCCACAATGGCGTGAACCTTTCGGCGGCGACGATGCTCATCGTCGGCGGGCACGTCTGGTACTCCTACGGCGCTTCCGACAACATCGGCCGCGAGTTCCGCCCCTCGAACGCCATGCAGTGGCGGATGCTGCGCGACGCCTACGCACTCGGCGCGTCCGTCTACGACCTGCGCGGCATCTCCGACTCCCTGGACGAGTCGGACCATCTGTTCGGCCTGATCCAGTTCAAGGTCGGCACGGGTGGACAGGCCGCCGAGTACCTGGGCGAGTGGGACTTCCCGCTGAACAAGCTGCTCCACAAGGCGCTCGACATTTACATGTCCCGTCGCTGAGCACCCGTCAGCTGCTTCGATGGCGTCATACGTCTCGACAGCTTCCCCACCTCTGAATCACCGCAGCCACGAGAAAGGTTCCAGGTCCGGCCATGGCGCTCACGCTCTACGTCGACACCGCGCGCTGGCGGGCGCACCACAAGCACGTGCAGGAGCAGTTCCCGGGCCTCGTCCCGGTCTGCAAGGGCAACGGCTACGGCTTCGGGCACGAGCGACTGGCCGAGGAGGCCACCCGGCTGGGCTCGGACATCCTCGCGGTCGGCACGACCTACGAGGCCGCGCGCATCAAGGACTTCTTCGGCGGTGATCTGCTGGTGCTGACGCCGTACCGGCGCGGTGAGGAGCCCGTCCCGCTGCCCGACCGGGTCGTGCGGTCGGTGTCGTCCATCGACGGCGTCTACGGCCTCGTGGGTGCGCGTGTGGTGATCGAGGTGATGTCCTCGATGAAGCGGCACGGCATCAGCGAGCAGGACCTGCCGCAGTTGCACGCCGCCATAGAGAACGTCCGCCTGGAGGGCTTCGCCATCCATCTTCCACTGGACCGTACCGACGGCTCGGACGCGGTCGAGGAGGTCATCGGCTGGATGGACCGGCTGCGCGCAGCCCGGCTGCCGCTGCACACGATGTTCGTGAGCCATCTCAAGGCCGATGAACTCGCCCGCCTGCAGCAGCAGTTCCCGCAGACCCGCTTCCGGGCCCGCATCGGTACGCGGCTGTGGCTGGGGGACCACGAGGCCACCGAGTACCGCGGCGCCGTCCTGGACGTCACGCGTGTCGCCAAGGGTGACCGCTTCGGCTACCGGCAGCAGAAGGCGGCCTCCGACGGCTACCTGGTGGTCGTGGCGGGCGGTACGTCGCACGGGGTGGGGCTGGAGGCTCCCAAGGCCCTGCACGGCGTCATGCCGCGCGCCAAGGGCGTCGCGCGTGCCGGCCTGGCCACGGTGAACAGGAATCTGTCACCGTTCGTCTGGGGCGGCAAGCAGCGCTGGTTCGCCGAACCGCCGCACATGCAGGTGTCCATCCTGTTCGTCCCCTCGGACGCACCGGAGCCGACGGTCGGCGACGAGCTGGTGGCCCATCTGCGACACACCACCACGCAGTTCGACCGCATCATGGACCGCTGAGCAGCACGGCAACGCGTAAGGCCGTACACGGAGCCTTCCGTGTACGGCCTTCTACGTGTACGGACCGCTCCGTGTTCGCTCAGGGCGAACTGTCGGCCGGGTCCTGCTTGCCCCACTCCACCTGCGGTCCGTCGAAGTGGGCCGCATGCCGGGCTGGACGGGCCGCGGTTCCGAGGACGAAGACGTCCTCGGCGCCGTTGAGCACCCCGCCCGAGGGATCGTCGTCCCCGGCCTGGCGGACGACGTCCCGCTCGGGCATCAGAATGTCCCGTACCACCATGACGCACAGATAGAGCGTCCCGAGCAGGTGCACGCCGATGGCCCAGTGATAGCCGTCGGTCGGCAGTCCCTTGTGGGCGTCTCCGCTGGTGGTGTACGCGAGGTACAGCCAGATGCCGAGGAAGTACGCCACCTCACAGGCCTGCCAGATCAGAAAGTCGCGCCACTTCGGCCGGGCCAGTACGGCCAGCGGCACGAGCCACAGGACGTACTGCGGCGAGTAGACCTTGTTGGTGAGGATGAAGGCAGCCACGATCAGAAAGGCCAGTTGAGCGAACCGGGGGCGCCGCGGAGCGGTCAGCGTCAGCGCCCCGATACCCAGTCCGCTCACCACAACCAGGAGCGTGGCGAGGGTGTTGACGCTGTCGGTGGTGAGCGGATCGCTGGAGTTCTGGGCGAGGATCAGCCAGATCGACCCGAAGTCGACGCCCCGCTCCTGGCTGAACGTGTAGAACTTCGACCAACCTTCGAAGGCGAAGAGCATCACCGGCAGGTTCACCATCAGCCAGGCGACGAGCGCACCACCCAGGGCCACGCCGAAGTCCCGCCACTTGCCCGCCCTCCAGCACAGGACGAACAGAGGGCCCAGGAGGAAGACGGGGTAGAGCTTGGCGGCGGTGGCCAGCCCCAGCAGCACACCGAACGCGAGGGGTCGACGCCGCGACCACATCAGCATCGCCGCGGCCGTCAGAGCGACCGCCAGCAGATCCCAGTTGATGGTGGCAGTGAGGGCGAACGCGGGCGCCAGGGCCACCAGCAGACCGTCCCAGGGCCGCCGGGCGTGCGTCCTGGCCACGCAGACGGCCATGACGGCCGCGCATGCCATCAGCATCCCGGCGTTGACCATCCAGTACCACTGACCCTGGTGCTGAGCGCTGCCGCTGCCCGGCGTCAGCCACGCGGCGACCTCCATGAACACTCCGGTGAGGACCGGGTATTCGAGGTACTGCATGTCACCGGGGAGCTTGTCGAAGTACGGCACGAGTCCGTCGGCGAATCCGCGCCCCTGATACAGGTGCGGGATGTCCGAGTAGCAGGCGTGTGTGTACTGGGAGACCGCGCCGAAGAACCAGCCGCCGTTGTAGCAGGGCGCCTTCTGGATCAGGCCGAGGGCGAACATCCCGATCGCCACGAGGGCGACGACCCGGACAGGGGACAGCCAGGACGTCCCGGTCAGGGCTCGTAGCCCCAGAGGGCCGCCGATCAGCTCGCTGCCGGCCGCGGCCACCTCGTCAGTCCTGGTCGGCCGCACCGGCTCCGGCTCATGCACGCGCGCTGGCGTCGATTCTGCACTGGGCATGGCTCACATCCTGCCGTAAGGACCTAGGTAAACACCGAGGGCCGCCCCACCTGGTCCGGTGAGGCGGCCCTCGTTTCACGTGAAACATCCGCATGTTTCACGTGAAACACCCGTGCGGGGCAATTGCGCGACTAACCGCTTGATCCTCCGAAGAAGTTCCCAGCGTTGCCGTTGCCCCTGCTGTCACCCTCGGTGTCGCTGGGGGATGGCGAGGGACTCGTCTCACCGGTTCCGCCGTTGTCGCCTCCGCCGTTCACGCCGCCGGCGTCGTCCTGGCAGCCGAAGAAGCTGTTGCAGGTATCGGACGGGGAGGGCGACGGCTCGGTCTCCGTCTTGCTGGGGCTCGGGGACGGCGAGGGGCTTGTCTCGTCTTCGCTCTCCGTGACCGACGGGCTGGGCGACGGGAGCGGGTCCTCGTTGACGACCTCACCGATGGGCACAGGCTCCGGGAAGCTCTTCTTCGGCAGATTCTTCATGGCCTCGGCCATGTAGTCGTGCCAGATCTCCGCCGGGAACGAGGCACCGTGGATCTTCTTCTGGCCACCCGTTCCGAACATCTTCAGGAAGGTGCGGTTCTTCTTGGTCTCGTCGTCGTCGTACCGGAACATGGTGATCGCGGTCGACAGCTGGGGCGTGTAGCCGACGAACCAGGCCGACTTGTTGCCGTCGGTGGTACCGGTCTTGCCGGCCACTTCACGACCGGGCAGCTGCGCGGCGGTACCCGTTCCCTTCTCGACCACGGTCTTCAGCACGTCCGTGACGTTGTCGGCGACCGCCGAAGTGAATCCCTGATCGGTCTGGGTCTTGTGCGTGTAGATCACGCCCTCCTGGCTCGTGACCTTCTGGACCGAGTAGGGGTCACGCTGCTTGCCACTGGCGGCGAAGGTGGCATAGGAACCCGCCATCCGGATCGCGCTCGGGTCGGAGATGCCGATCGAGAACGACGGGAAGCCGGCGCCGGTGAGGCTGCCCTCCTTGACACCGGCGCTGGTGGCGGCCTCCTTCACCTTGTCCAGGCCGACATCCATGCCCAGCTGGACGAAGGCCGAGTTCACCGACTCGCGCATCGCCTCACGCAGGTCGATCTTGTAGTTGGGCGGGCTGCCGTAGTCGGCCTGGCCGTCATTGGTCTGCAGCCACTCCTCGCCCTTCTCGTTCTTCCAGACCGATCCGTCGTACTCCTTGATCTTGAGCTTGTTCTGACCGCTGAACAGGCTCTTGGGGGAGACGATGGTGCGTTCGTCCTGGGCCTGCGACGACCCCAGGTCCTTGTCACGGACGCCCCAGGTCATCGCCGCCGCGAGGACGAACGGCTTGAACGTCGAACCCACCTGGGCACCGGTCTGGTCGGCGTTGTTGGTGAAGTGCTTGGTCGCGTCCTCACCGCCGTAGATCGCCTCGATGGCACCGGTCGCCGGGTTCACGGACGCCCCGCCGAACTGGACGTGCGTGTCCTCGGGACGTTTTTCCGGCTTGATGTTGGCCTTCTGGACCTTCGAGACCGCCGTCGTGAGTTGCTTGACCTTGTTCTTGTCGAAGGTCGTGTAGATCGAGTAGCCACCCTGCTGAAGCTTGTCCTGGGTGATCCCGGTTTCCTTGCCGTTGGTGATCACGTAGCTGTTGGCGAGGTCGACGAGGTAGCCGACCTGGCCGCTCAGCTGGGTGTTCGAGCGCGGATTCTTCCACGCGGGCAGCTGGGTGTATTTGGCACGAGTCGCGGCGTCCAGGTGCTTGTACTCGACCATCTTGTCGAGGGTGTCCTGCATCTGGTTCAGAGCACGCTTGCTGTTGGCCTCCGGCGTCGCCCCGGTCGGGTCGATGGAGCGGGAGCCTGCCGGGTCGTAGTAAGTGGCGCCCTTCAGCGTGGCGGCCAGGAAGGCACACTCACCCTCGTTGAGGTCGATGGCGTCCTTGTCGAAGTACGCGCGGGCGGCCGCCTGAATGCCGTAGGCGTTGCGCCCGTAGTACGCCGAGTTCAGATAGCCCTCGATGATGTCGTCCTTGTCCTGCTCCGCCCCGACCTTGATCGAGACGAAGATCTCCTTGAACTTCCGGGAGATCGTCTGGGACTGGTCGTTCAGCATGGCGTTCTTGACGTACTGCTGGGTGATGGTCGAGCCACCCTGCGTCTGTCCGCCCCGCGCCATGTTGAACACCGCGCGCGCGATGCCCTTGGGGTCGATTCCGCTGTCGTCGTAGAACGTCTTGTTCTCCTGCGAGATCACCGCCCAGCGCATCGCCTCGGGGATCTGTGAGAGACCGATGATCTGGCGGTTCGTCTCACCACCGGTGGCAACCATCTGACTGCCGTCGGACCAGTAGTAGACGTTGTTCTGTGCCTCGGCCGTCTCGTCGACCTTGGGGATGTCGACGACGGCGTACCCAACGCCCGCCACCGCGACCAGGCTGCCCATGAACGCAACGAACAGGCCGGTGACGAGCTTCCAGGACGGCACCCAGCGCTGCCAGCCGTACTTGCCCGCGCGCGGATAATCGATCAGGCGCTTCTTGCCGGGCGCCGGGCGCCCTCCGCCCCGGCCCGGGGGTCCGGACGGACCGCCTCGGCGGCTTCCTGCGGGCTCGGCGGCTCTGCGCCGGCCACCCGTGCTTCTCTGTGCCGCGCGGCGGCCGTCGGCACGGCCACCGGACGACGGCTCCTCGCCTCCAGGCCCGTGGAAACCCGACCCGTACGAGTCGGAAGGAGACCCGGTGGCGCCTCGCGGTGCCGCACGGCGGCCGGAGGACGAGCCGGACTGGCCGCGTCGGGCCGCGGCACGTCCGCCTTCCTGCGACTGCGGCGGTTTGCGACGGTGCTCGCTCATCGAACGACTACTCCTCGGGCAGGCGCATCCGTGCGCGCCTGGAAACGGCGGCTGGTTTCCTGTCCCCCCGAAGTACGGATGAGGTTGCTGGCGCATTCACCCGTACCGCACCGGGGAACTCGACGCCCCCCGGCGTCACGCGAGTCCCGGTGGTTTGCATGGCGCACAGACTACGCACTGTCAAAACCTGCCTAGTCCCGAAGTTCACCCCAAAACAGGCAACTTGCCTGCAACGAATCGGTGATGTGATCCCGTTCACCATCGACCCTCTTGTCCAAGCCCGGAGGTCGTTCTATCGTGCTGATGTATCGAGTCGATACATCAGCACGGCATAAGACCGTCAGCGGACCCGTCACCACGGGCGCGGAAGAGAGGGGAGGCGACGATGAGCCGGCGTTCCGGGATCCTCGAATTCGCCGTCCTCGGCCTGCTCCGCGAGTCCCCGATGCACGGCTACGAGCTGCGCAAACGACTCAACACATCACTGGGCGTGTTCCGTGCGTTCAGCTACGGAACCCTCTATCCCTGCCTCAAGACGCTCGTCGCCAACGGCTGGTTGATCGAGGAACCGGGGAACAGCGGGGAGGACGCTCTCGCCGCCTCTCTCACCGGGCGTCGCGCCAAGATCGTCTACCGGCTGACGGCAGAAGGTAAGGAACACTTCGAGGAGCTGCTCTCCCAGACGGGCCCGGACGCGTACGAGGACGAGACCTTCGCCGCTCGCTTCGCCTTCTTCGGGCAGACCTCCCGCGATGTGCGCATGCGCGTCCTGGAGGGCCGCCGCAGCCGCCTGGAGGAGCGTCTCGAGAAGATGCGCGCCTCCCTGGCGCGCACCAGGGAGCGCCTCGACGACTACACGCTTGAGCTCCAGCGCCACGGAATGGAGTCCGTGGAGCGCGAAGTGCGCTGGCTGAACGAGCTCATCGAGAGCGAGCGGGCCGGACGGGACCTGAAAGGTTCCGGCTCCGGGGGGTCCGCTCAGCAGAACAACACATCTGGATCGACGGGCGGCCTGCCCCGTCCCGGGGACAACCCCGGGACGGATACGCCCGGCGAAACCGCCACGTGAGAGCCCATTCAGGGCCTCACTCATACACACAGGGAGCAACCGGAATGGGTTCGGTTCGCGTAGCCATCGTCGGCGTGGGCAACTGCGCGGCGTCGCTGGTGCAGGGCGTCGAGTACTACAAGGACGCCGACCCGGCGTCCAAGGTCCCGGGCCTGATGCACGTGCAGTTCGGGGAATACCACGTCGGTGACGTCGAGTTCGTCGCCGCCTTCGACGTCGACGCGAAGAAGGTCGGCCTCGACCTCTCCGACGCCATCGGTGCCAGCGAGAACAACACGATCAAGATCTGTGACGTCCCGAACAAGGGCGTCACGGTTCAGCGCGGCCACACCCTCGATGGTCTGGGCAAGTACTACCGCCAGACCATCGAGGAGTCCGCCGAGGAGCCGGTCGACATTGTCCGGATCCTCAAGGACAAGCAGGTCGACGTGCTCGTCTGCTACCTGCCTGTCGGTTCCGAGGACGCGGCGAAGTTCTACGCCCAGTGCGCCATCGACGCCAAGGTCGCCTTCGTCAACGCCCTTCCGGTCTTCATCGCCGGCACCAAGTCCTGGGCGGACAAGTTCACCGAGGCCGGCGTTCCGATCGTCGGCGACGACATCAAGTCGCAGGTCGGCGCCACCATCACCCACCGTGTGATGGCGAAGCTGTTCGAGGACCGCGGTGTCCGTCTCGAGCGCACGATGCAGCTCAACGTCGGCGGCAACATGGACTTCAAGAACATGTTGGAGCGTGACCGCCTCGAGTCCAAGAAGATCTCGAAGACGCAGGCCGTCACCTCGCAGATCCCCGACCGCGACATGGGCGAGAAGAACGTCCACATCGGTCCTTCGGACTACGTGGCCTGGCTGGACGACCGCAAGTGGGCATACGTCCGTCTCGAGGGCCGTGCCTTCGGTGACGTCCCGCTGAACCTGGAGTACAAGCTCGAGGTGTGGGACTCCCCGAACTCGGCGGGTGTCATCATCGACGCCCTGCGCGCCGCGAAGATCGCCAAGGACCGCGGCATCGGCGGCCCGATCCTGTCGGCGTCGAGTTACTTCATGAAGTCCCCGCCGGTCCAGTACTTCGACGACGAGGCCTACGAGAACGTCGAGAAGTTCATCCGCGGCGAAGTCGAGCGCTGATTCGGCCGAGCACGGCGCGCGGACTCCACACAGGGTCGCGTGCCGGCTCGGCACAGCACACCGCGCTGTTGCCGACAGCGCTGAAAATTCGCTCCTGCCAGGGCTGACGAGGGTCCCCGGGTCCATGTGATCCGGGGACCTCGCCGTGTGTGAGGCTGTCCCTCATGGCCGTCGTCCGCGATCTACGCGTCCTGCTGCGCTTCGGTGCCTTCCGGCGCCTGCTCGCCGTACGGCTCCTCTCCCAGTGCGCCGACGGCGTCTACCAGGTCGCACTCGCGGCCTACGTCGTCTTCTCCCCGGAGAAACAGACCTCGGCCACCGCGATCGCCTCCGCCATGGCGGTTCTGTTGCTCCCGTACTCCCTGGTGGGCCCCTTTGCCGGCGTCCTCCTCGACCGCTGGCGGCGCCGTCAGGTGTTCCTCTACGGAAACCTCCTGCGCGCCCTGTTGGCGTCCGTCACGGCCGTCCTCATCATCGGCGGCGTTCCGGACTGGCTCTTCTACGCTTCCGCCCTCTGCGTCACCGCGGTCAACCGCTTCGTTCTCGCCGGCCTGTCGGCGGCTCTGCCGCGGGTGGTCGACGCGGAGCGCCTGGTCATCGCCAACTCCCTCTCACCGACCGCCGGGACGCTCGCCGCGACCGCGGGAGGTGGACTCGCCTTCGTGGTCCGGCTGCTGGTCGCGGACTCCGACGCCGCCATCGTGCTGCTGGGCTCGGCGCTGTATCTGTGCGCCGCTCTGATGTCCCTGCGCCTTGCGGTGGACCTGCTCGGCCCCGAGCGGGAACGGGTCCCACCCCGCCTCACGGCGGCTCTCCGGGGCACGGCCCGCGGTCTGGCAGCCGGCCTGCGACACCTCGCCGAGCCGGCTCGCCGACGAACGGCCTGGGCGCTCGGCGCGATCACGCTGATGCGGTTCTGCTACGGCGCCCTCACGGTCATGATGCTGATGCTCTGCCGGTACGCCTGGTCCTCCGATTCCGAGGAGGGGCTGGCCCTGCTCGGGCTGGCGGTGGGCATCGCGGGCCTGGGCTTCTTCGTGGCGGCCGTGGTGACCCCGTCGGCGGCCGGGCGGCTGGGTCCCGGCCGCTGGATCGTGGTCTGCTCGGCCTCGGCAGCCGTCCTGGAGCTCGCGCTGATGCTCCCGTTCAGCGAAGCCGCCGCGTTCACCGCGGTCTTCGTCCTGGGACTCGTCACCCAAGGGGCGAAGATCGCCACCGACACCATCGTCCAGTCCTCCGTGGAGGACGGCTTCCGCGGCCGCGCCTTCTCCCTCTATGACGTGCTGTTCAACGTCGCCTTCGTCGGCGCCGCCGGAGTGGCCGCCGTGATGCTGCCGCCGGACGGGCGGTCCACGGCTCTGGTGGTCACGGTCGCCGTTATCTACGGGGCTGTTTCTGTAGCAATGGCCCGATTTACACGCCAGTAAGTGTCACATCAATGCCACAGACACCCCCTGGGCTACAGGGTTGTCAGTGGGGGCCGGTAGCTTACGTGCGTCTTATCTCGCGTCTCACGCGTCACACACCTAATGCTCTCTAGGGGGACCCCCAAGTGACGACTCCGCCGCCTCAGGGCGAGAATCCGTTTGCGCAGCAGGGCCAGCAGCCCTACGGCCAGCCCCAGGGCCAGGCTCCGTATCCGCCGCAGCCCGGCTTCCCGCAGCAGGCCAACTCCCCCTACGGAGCGGTCCCCCCGGCGCCGCCCAGCCGCAAGCTCAGCTTCAAGCTGATCAAGAACGTCGTGATCGTCCTGGCGGTCATCGGCGCGGGTATCGCTTACTTCATAACGAGCCAGGACGACGCCAGCGCCGCAGCGGTCGGCGACTGCATGCACCGCGGCAGCACGAACGACAACGACCCCGACCTCGAGATCGTCGAGTGCAGTTCCTCGAAGGCCCAGTACGTGGTGCTGGCGAAGGTCAAGGGCGACTACTCCGCGACCTCCGCAGAGACCAAGTGCTCGACAGAGGCCAAGGACTTCCAGTACACGTACACCGAGACCGGTGACGGCAGTAACTTCCTGCTCTGCCTGAAGGACTACTCCAAGTAAGGCAGTCGCAGCGAAGGGGCGGTGTTTCACGTGAAACACCGCCCCTTCGCCTATCGAAGCGGGGTCATGTTTCACGTGAAACATGACCCCGCTTCACACCCTCACCCTTCCTTGGCCCACCACTCCCGGAGCGCCGCCACCGCCGCGTCGTACCCCATCGGCCCGTTCTCCAGCCGCAGCTCCAGCAGGTGCTTGTACGCCTTGCCCACCGCGGGACCGGGGCCGACGCCCAGAATCTCCATGATCTGGTTGCCGTCGAGGTCCGGGCGGATCGAGTCCAGCTCCTCCTGCTCCTTCAACTCGTCGATCCGCTCCTGCAGTCCGTCGTACGCGCGCGAGAGCGCGGTCGCCCTGCGCTTGTTGCGCGTCGTGCAGTCCGAGCGAGTCAGCTTGTGCAGACGGTCGAGGAGCGGTCCAGCGTCCCGGACGTACCGGCGGACAGCGGAGTCCGTCCATTCACCCGTGCCGTAGCCGTGGAAGCGCAGGTGGAGTTCGACCAGGCGCGAGACGTCCTTCACCAGTTCGTTGGAGTACTTCAGCGCGGTCATGCGCTTCTTGGTCATCTTCGCGCCGACCACCTCGTGGTGGTGGAAGGAGACCCGGCCGTCCTCCTCGAACCGGCGGGTGCGCGGCTTGCCGATGTCGTGCAGCAGCGCGGCCAGACGGAGGGTGAGGTCCGGCCCGTCCTCCTCCAGCTCGATCGCCTGCTCCAGGACGATCAGCGTGTGCTCGTAGACGTCCTTGTGCCGGTGGTGCTCGTCACTCTCCAGCCGCAGAGCGGGCAGTTCCGGGAGCACATGCTCGGCGAGCCCGGTGTCGACGAGCAGCGTCAGGCCCTTGCGCGGGTGCGTGGAGAGGATCAGCTTGTTGAGCTCGTCCCGAACCCGTTCGGCCGAGACGATCTCGAGCCGGCCGGCCATCCCGGTCATCGCCGCGATGACCTCCGGAGCCACCTCGAAGTCGAGCTGGGCGGCGAAACGGGCAGCACGCATCATTCGCAGCGGGTCGTCCGAGAAGGACTCCTCGGGCGTCCCCGGGGTGCGCAGCACCCGTGCGGCGAGGTCGTCGAGGCCACCGTGGGGATCGATGAACTCCTTCTCCGGGAGCGCCACGGCCATCGCGTTCACCGTGAAGTCACGCCGGACCAGGTCCTGCTCGATGGAGTCGCCGTACGACACCTCGGGCTTGCGGGAGGTGCGGTCGTAGGCCTCCGACCGGTAGGTGGTCACCTCGATCTGGAAGCTTCGATCAGCGTCTCCGACCCGGGCTTCCTTCTGCGCGGCCACCGTGCCGAAGGCGATCCCGACCTCCCACACGGCATCCGCCCAGGGTCGGATGATCTTCAGTACATCCTCGGGGCGGGCGTCCGTCGTGAAGTCCAGGTCGTTGCCGAGCCGGCCGAGCAACGCGTCCCGGACCGAGCCTCCGACCAGGGCGAGTGAGAATCCGGCCTCCTGGAATCGGCGGGCCAGGTCGTCGGCGACAGGCGCCACCCGCAGGAGTTCACTCACCGCGCGGTGCTGCACCTGGCTCAGGGCACTGAGGTTGTCTTCGTTGGCGTTCGGCACAACAGAAGAGGGTACGTGGCCCAGCACAGCGCGGGCGCCCCTATTAGGGCGGACCGACACCCTCCACGACAGCCCCATAAGCCAGCATTTGCGACACATATGGCCGCTCTTCTTTATACGAGCACATAGGGGATGTCACCGCGCTCGCACCTGATCTTGTGGAGCAGACCGCGGCACTTCCTCTCAGCGGGCATCGTTACCATGCGTGGACGCACATTCCGACGACCACTGACGACGACGAGGGACGGACGAGCGCGTGGCCGAGGCGGCAGACTTCCCGGGGATGGCTCCCTCACCTGCCCGCCGGTGGCTGGGGCGCACCGGAGCACTGCTCGCGGCGGCGCCTCTGCTGGCCGGTCTGCTCCAGCTGCCCGCGTCCTCGGCGCACGCCGCGGAACAGACCGTCGCCAAGGAAGCCTCCGACACGGGCACGGTGACCGTCGCCGTCGACACGCTCAGCCCCAGTGTCCCCACCGAGGGCGACACGCTGACCGTCTCCGGCACGGTGACCAACAAGGGCAAGCAAACCGTCACGGACGCTCATGTGGACCTGCGTGTGGGAGCCGCGCTGACCACCCGCTCGGCGATCGACAGAACCGCCAAACGGTCGGACGACATCACCAGCTCCACCGGATCCGTCGTGGGCGACAAATACGTCGCCAAGTTCGCCAAGCTCACTCCCGGGGTCTCCGAACAGTTCAGCATCTCCGTACCGGTCGACGAGCTCGACCTCGGAGACGGCGGTGTGTACCCGCTGGGCGTCGCCTTGTCGGGCGAGACGTCCGCGAAGCCGTGGGAGCGGGTGCTGGGTGTCCAGCGGACGTTCCTGCCGTGGCAGCCCGACGAGGCCGACACCAAAACGCGTACGACCGTCCTGTGGCCACTGATCTCGGACGTCCACATGACCGCCGAGACCGGGTCGAACGAACAGCAGACCCCGGTGTTCCTCAACGACGACCTCGCTGCGGAGATCTCTCCCGGCGGCCGCCTCGACCAGCTTCTGAGCCTCGGCAAGAGCCTCGACGTGACCTGGGTGATCGACCCGGCCCTGCTCGCCTCCGTGGACGCAATGACCGAGCGGTACAACATCGTCGCCGGGGACACCACCACGGCAGGCGAGCACCAGGCCGTCGCCGGCCGGTGGCTCGCCGGACTTCAGCAGGCCGTGCAGGGCAAACAGGTCGTCGCGCTGCCTTACGCCGACCCTGACCTGGCCTCCCTCGCGCACAGCGGCACCAGCGTCACCGGCTCCCTGAACCAGCTCAAGGCCGCCACCGGTGTCGCCGCCAGCACGGTGGAGACCGTGCTCCATGTGACCCCCAGCACCGACTTCGCCTGGCCTGTGGAGGGTGCCGTCGACCCGTCGATCGTGAAGGTCGCCACCTCCGCGGGCGCCGACAAGGTGATCGCGCGCAGCGACAGCCTCAAGGAGAAGGGCGGCCTGTCGTACACCCCCTCCGCGGCCCGCCCCATCGGCGGCGGTACCACCGCGGTCGTCGCGGACTCCGGGCTGTCGGAGGCGTTCCAGGGCGACCTGACGAAGGCCTCCGCTTCCACGCTCGCCGTGCAGGAGTTCCTCGCGCAGAGCCTGTCGCTGAATCTCCAGACGGACAAGCAGCGCAGCATCGTCGTCGCTCCCCAGCGCATGCCGACCGCGGGTCAGGTCCAGGCGATGGCGGAAGCGGTGACCGCTCTGCAGGACGGAACCTGGTCACAGGCCCAGCAGCTCACGGCGACCGCGGCGGCCAAGCCCGACCCCCGCGCCGCGACGAGGGTGCCGTCCCGGTCGGAGTACCCCTCCTCGCTCACCAAGCGGGAGCTGCCGCGGTCGGCCTTCGTGGACATCGCGACCACGCAGGACCGGCTCGACAACTTCAAGGTGATCCTGACCGACTCCTCCCGGGTGGTGACCCCCTTTGGGCGCGCCATCAACCGCGAGATGTCCACATCCTGGCGGGGCCGGACCACCGCGGCGAGCAGCTTCCGCCAGGGTGTCCAGGCCTACCTCACCACGCTGGCCGAACAGGTCACGCTGATCCAGAAGTCCGAGCTCAAGCTCTCCGGACGCAGCGCCACGATCCCGGTGACGGTGCAGAACAACCTCGTGCAGGGTGTCGACCGCCTGGTTCTGCGACTCACCTCGACCAATCCGACCCGTCTCGAGATCGACGGCGAGGCCTACGACGAGCAGCCCATCGAAGTCTCCGGCGGACACAGCACAACGGTGAAGTTCACCACCTCGGCCAAGGCCAACGGCCAGGCGGCGGTCGTCGCCCAGCTGTACACGGAGGACGGCAGGGCATACGGCGCGCCGGTCACCTTCGACGTGAAGGTCACCGAGTTCACGGCCACCGTGATGCTCGTCATCGGCGGCGGTGTCCTGCTGCTCGTGCTGGCCGGCTTCCGGATGTACACCCAGCGCAAGCGCGCCGCGGCCCGAGAGTCCGAGGACAACAGCACCGCCGAGACGGACCCGGAATCCGGCACGGCCGAGAACTCGCAGGACTCCGGGAACGGACCCGACGCAGAATCGGACGCCCGGTCCGGGGCAGACGACCCGGTGCAGCCGAGTGACGGGACACCGGACACCGCAGCGGAAAGCACCGACCCGTCCGGGACGGGTGAGAGAGTGGACCGTTGAGGATGTCGTGGCCGGTCGGCCCGGAACGATGAGGTGGGGTAACCATGAACGCGCCGTACGACGGTGACCGCGGCCAGGCCGCGGGCAGCTCGGGGTACCCCGAGGGCCCGCCGCCCGAGCACGGCCAGGTGCCGCCGCAGCACCCCGCGGACATGTACCTCCAGGACGCCTACGACCAGGACCCGTACAGGTCCCAGGACCTCACCGCTCAGGATCCGGTCGCCGAGGCGCTCTACGACCGTGCCGCGCACCCCCCGCCGCCGCCCGGAGCCCACCCTCCCCAGCAGCCGCTCTACGGCCCGCCGCAGCAGTCCCCCTACGCTCCCGACCCCCACGTGTGGGCCCAGACGCCCGCGCCCGAGCCGGAGGGCCCGACGCAGCATCTGCCGTATGGCGACGACCCCCGTACCACCCAGTTCGTGGGCGTCGACGACCTCGTCACGCACTCCGGCCAGGAGCACCACGAGCCGGACGCCTTCGCCCATCTCTTCCGGGACCAGCAGCAGGGCGGCGCACGCCCGCCGATGGACGCGCCCGCGGTACCGGGGCCGGCGCACGCTCCGGGCGGATACGTCCCGAGCGGATACGTCCCGAGCGGACAGGTTCCGGCGGCGCAGTACCAGGCATCCGCGACCGCCCATGCGCCGGTGCCCGCCGATCCGGCCTCCGGCGCCGACCAGACCATGAACCTCACCGCCACCCCGGCGGCCCCGGCGCCCTCCTCGAAGAAGAGCGGGCGGGCCTCGGGACTGCTGAAGTCGAGCGCGGTGATGGCGGCGGGCACGATGGTCTCCCGGCTGACCGGATTCATCCGGTCAGCGATGATCGTCTCCGCCCTGGGTCTCGGTTTCCTCGGCGACTCCTTCCAGGTCGCCTACCAGCTGCCGACCATGATCTACATCCTGACCGTCGGCGGTGGCCTCAACTCCGTCTTCGTACCGCAGCTCGTCCGCGCCATGAAGGACGACGACGACGGCGGCGAGGCGTACGCCAACCGCCTGCTGACGCTCGTGATGGTGGCCCTGGCTGCACTCACCGGGCTCGCGATGGTCGCCGCGCCGCTCCTGGTCCGCATGCTGGCGAACCCCGTCGCCAGCAACCCCGCGGCCAACGAGGTCGCCGTCACCTTCACGCGCTACTTCCTGCCCTCGATCTTCTTCATGGGCGTCCATGTGGTGATGGGCCAGATCCTCAACGCGCGTGGGAAGTTCGGCGCGATGATGTGGACCCCGGTCCTGAACAACGTCGTCATCATCGTGACGCTGGGCATGTTCCTCTGGGTGTACGGCACCGCGGCGGACTCCGAGATGAGCGTCACGAACATCCCGCCGCAGGGCCAGCGGCTGCTCGGCATCGGCATCCTGCTCGGCCTGGTCGTCCAGGCCCTCGCGATGATCCCGTACCTGCGCGAGACCGGCTTCCGGATGCGGCTGCGCTTCGACTGGAAGGGCCACGGCCTCGGCAAGGCAGCCATGCTCGCCAAGTGGACGATCCTGTTCGTCCTGGCCAACCAGGCGGGCGCGCTGGTCGTCACCCAGCTGTCCATCGCTGCCGGCGTCGACTCGGGCGTCAAGGGCACCGGTTTCGCCGCCTACGCCAACGCACAGCTGATCTGGGGCCTGCCGCAGGCCATCATCACCGTGTCCCTGATGGCCGCGCTGCTGCCTCGCATCTCGCGCTCGGCTGCCGAACAGGACGCGGGTGCCGTCCGTGACGACATCTCCCAGGGCCTGCGCACCACAGCCGTCGCCATCGTGCCCATCGCCTTCGGTTTCATCGCTCTCGGCGTCCCGATGTGCACCCTGATCTTCGGCTCCTCGGGCATCAGCGAGGCCACGAACATGGGCTTCATGCTGATGGCCTTCGGCCTCGGCCTGATCCCGTACTCGGTGCAGTACGTCGTCCTGCGCGCCTTCTACGCCTACGAGGACACGCGAACCCCCTTCTACAACACGGTGATCGTGGCGGCCGTCAACGCCGTCGCCTCCGCCACCTGCTACTTCGTACTCCCGGCCCGCTGGGCCGTGGTCGGCATGGCCGCCTCCTACGGTCTGGCCTACGTCATCGGTGTCGGTGTCGCCTGGAACCGGCTGCGCAAGCGGCTCGGCGGGGACCTGGACGGCTCCCGGGTGCTGCGGACGTACGCGCGGCTGTGCATCGCCGCCGTACCGGCCGCCCTGCTCAGCGGCGCCGCCTGCTACGGCATCGCACAGACTCTCGGCCAGGGTGTCGTCGGTTCCTTCGCCGCGCTGCTGGCCGGTGGCGGCGTCCTGCTCGGCGTGTTCTTCGTCGCCGCCCGCCGTATGCGGATCGAGGAGCTCAACTCGCTCGTCGGTATGGTGCGCGGACGCCTGGGCCGATGAGGCGGGGGTAGGCGCACAACCATCGTCCGCCGCCGCGTGTCGTGCATAGCGGCGGACTGTGGGCACAATTGGGTTCGGCGTCGGACGGCGCGCACGAGGTCGGACGGCGCGCATGGATGGGGAGGCAGGAACGACGGTGGCGGAACGGAGTACGGCTGCCGTCGACGTGGCAGACAACAGCGGCGACGAGCCGCTGACCGCACAGGCGGACCAGTCCACGGCTGACGGTGTGGCCAAGAACCGGGAGCGGGAAACGGACAGCGACGAGGCACAGGGGAGTGGCGGGGCCGAGAGTCCCGGGAAGGCCTCGGCGCCAGAACTGCACAGCGGCCACAAACTCGCCAGACGCTACCGCCTCGAGGACTGCGTCACCCGTCTGGACGGTTTCAGCAGTTGGCGTGCGGTCGACGAGAAACTCCGCCGTGCCGTCGGCGTCCATGTTCTGCCCGCGGATCACACGCGGGCCCGTTCCGTTCTGGCGGCGGCCCGGTCCTCCGCCCTGCTCGGCGACCCTCGGTTCGTCCAAGTCCTGGACGCGGTCGAGGAGAACGACCTCGTCTACGTCGTCCACGAGTGGCTGCCCGACGCCACCGAGCTGACCACGCTCCTCGCTTCCGGGCCGCTGGAGCCGCACGACGCGTACCAGATGGTGAGTCAGATCGCCTCCGCCATGGCGGCCGCCCACCGCGAGGGGCTCGCGCACCTGCGGCTGAACCCCAACGCCGTGCTGCGCACCTCCACCGGTCAGTGGCGCATCCGCGGCCTCGCCGTGAACGCGGCGCTGCGCGGTGTCAGTTCCGACACCCCGCAGCGCACCGACACCGAGGCGATCGGCGCCCTGCTGTACGCGGCGCTCACCCAGCGCTGGCCGTACGAGAACGACGCCTACGGTCTGTCCGGGCTGCCCAAGGCCGTCGGGCTGATCGCCCCCGACCAGGTGCGGGCCGGCGTCCACCGGGGCCTGTCGGAGCTGGCCATGCGCGCTCTCGTCAACGACGGGGCGACCGCCTCCCGGCACGAGTCCGCGTGCGCCACACCGGAGGACCTGGTCAAGGCCATCGGTGAGATGCCCCGCATCCGCCCGCCGGAGCCCGCGTTCACCGCACCCCCCGAGTACCAGCGCACGACGTACCAACAGGGCAGCTACGGCCGTCCCTCGGTGCACCCGGGCGCCACCCAGCCGGTGCAAACCCCGCCGCCTCCGTTGCAGAGCCGCACCGGCAAGGCGCTGAAGTGGGCAGTATCCGCACTGCTCATCGCTGCCCTCGGACTCGGCAGCTGGCAGCTCGCGGAGGCCCTGATAAACCGGGTCAACTCCGACGACAAGAACCAGACGCAGACAACGGACGGCGACGACAACAACAGTGCCGCGCCCAAGCCCGTCCAGCAGCTCAAGATCCAGGGCTCGCAGGAGTACGTCGCCAGCGGTTCCGCCCAGGCTCCGGAGGACGTCGGCAACACCTATGACGGCGACAGTTCCACCTACTGGCGGACCAAGCAGTACACCGAGGGTCCGACCCTCGCTCCGTACAAGCCCGGAGTAGGCATCGTCTACGACCTCGGATCGGCACAGGAGTTGTCAGCGGCGTCGATAGGGCTCCGGTACGCCGGCGACCACACGACCGTGAAGCTCTACGCCACCGACTCGCTCAACCCGTCCACGGGCCTCGGCGGAATGAAGGAAATCGGTACCGCAGAGACCAGCGGTACCTCTCTCACGGTGAAGGCATCGAAGACGGTGAAGACCCAGTACGTGCTGCTCTGGATCACCGCCGTACCGAAAGCGCCCACCGATGGCTACAGTGGCGCCGGCTACAAGCAGGCCATCACCGACGTGAAGTTCACGGGCTGAAGTCTCACCCGAGGGGGAGGGGGTCCGATGGCAGCAGGCGCCCGATACGAGGGAATCAGCGATCACGACCTCCTCACCCGCCACGTGGAGGGCGATCCAGACGCCTTCGGTGAGCTTGTACGGCGTCACCGCGACCGGCTCTGGGCGGTGGCCCTCAGGACCCTGGGGGACCGCGAGGAGGCCGCTGACGCGGTTCAGGATGCCCTCGTGTCTGCCTACCGGGCCGCCCACACCTTCCGCGGCCAGTCCGCCGTCACCACCTGGCTGCACCGGATCACGGTCAACGCCTGTCTGGACCGGGCCCGCAAAGCGGCGTCCCGCAAAACCTCCCCGGTCGACGACACCGAACGCCTGGAGCAGTTGCTGCAGCCGCACGAATCGGCCTCGGCACCCGCCGAGCGCAACGACCTGCACCGCCAGCTCCTCGAAGCTCTCGGCACCCTGCCGCCCGACCAGCGTGCGGCGCTCATCCTGGTGGACATGCAGGGCTATCCCGTCGCCGAGGCCGCCCGTGTGCTCGACGTTCCGACAGGGACGGTGAAGAGTCGCTGCGCCCGGGGCAGAGCGAGACTCCTGCCACTCCTCACCCATCTGCGGCCGGCCGACTCCGGAGAGATGAGAGAAACCGGGCGAGGACGGAACCGGGCGGAGGGGACATCCGTCCCACCGGCAGCGGGTCCTCGGGACGAGGGCCCGGACGGCGCCGGGACCGGCGATTCAGCTGCTGTGAAGGGCGGAGGTGGGCGAACGTGACATCGACGACGGACACGGCCGGGCACCCGGACGTCACGGAGATCTCCGACCTCACCGAGGGCCTGCTCTCTCCCGACCGCAGTGCGGAAGTGCGTCGGCATCTGGACGACTGCGTGCTCTGTGCGGACGTCCACGCGTCGCTGGAAGAGATCCGCGGCCTCCTGGGGAGGCTGCCCGGGCCGACGCGGATGCCGGACGATGTCGCCCACCGCATCGATGCCGCACTCGCCGCGGAAGCCTTGATCAGCGCCACGGCTCCGGAGCCCTCCACACTCGGGTCGGACAGCGGTGCGCATGTTTCACGTGAAACATGCGCGTCACCGCCTCCGCCCGCAGGACGTGCCCGAACCACCAGCACCGGCCCTGGCCGCAAGGATCGCCGGCGGAGCGGCCGTCGCAGGGTCGTCGTACTGGGGACCGTCTTCGCCGCGCTGGGTCTGGGGTCGGTCCTGGTGTCCTCGCTGAACGGCGACGAGGGACCGGGCACGGCGGCGCCCGGTCAGCGGGCTACCGTCGCGGACAGCTTCTCCGAGAGCGGTCTGCAACAGCAGGTCACCGATCTCCTCGCCACCTCCCCCAGCTCCACCCCGCACACTCTGGGAATGCAGGGCGAGCCCGAGACGAAGACTCCCAGGGTCTTCCAGCAGCCCACGGTGCCCGGCTGTGTCCAAAAGGGCATGGATCGGAAGGACGCTGCCCTCGCCGTCGAGAAGGGCACATACCAGGGGAGGGATGCTCTCCTGGTAGTCCTCCCTGACAGCTCGGACAGCACCCGGGTCACCGCGTACCTGATGGATGCGACCTGTGTCAGCAAGCCGTTGTCCGGCACTGCGAAGATCCTTCTGAAGGACTCCTACACCCGCCCCTGACGCCTAGGCCTGTGTCCCCGTCATGCATCGAATCCCGTACGGCGTCGGCCCCTTGGTGTGCCCGGACACAGCGGGAATGCGCGCCCCTTAGGATCCGTTGGGTGGGGTGAGAGTTTCCAGAAGCTCCCCCGGTCGATCGACATAGACCAGAGACGAGGAATGAAGCCGTGAGCGACGTCCGAAACGTGATCATCATCGGCTCCGGGCCCGCCGGCTACACGGCGGCGCTCTACACCGCGCGCGCATCACTGAAGCCGCTGGTGTTCGAAGGGGCCGTCACTGCGGGCGGCGCCCTGATGAACACCACCGAGGTCGAGAACTTCCCCGGCTTCCAGGACGGCATCATGGGTCCCGAGCTCATGGACAACATGCGCGCCCAGGCCGAACGCTTCGGCGCCGAACTGATCCCCGACGACGTCGTCTCCGTGAACCTCTCCGGTGAGATCAAGACGGTGACCGACACGGCGGGCACGGTCCACCGGGCCAAGGCCGTGATCGTCACCACCGGCTCCCAGCACCGCAAGCTCGGCCTGCCCAACGAGGACGCCCTCTCCGGCCGCGGCGTCTCGTGGTGTGCCACCTGTGACGGCTTCTTCTTCAAGGACCAGGACATCGCCGTGATCGGTGGTGGCGACACCGCGATGGAGGAGGCCACGTTCCTGTCGCGCTTCGCCAAGTCCGTGACGATCGTCCACCGCCGGGACACCCTGCGCGCCTCCAAGGCCATGCAGGAGCGTGCCTTCGCCGACCCGAAGATCTCGTTCGTCTGGGACAGCGAGGTCGCCGAGATCCAGGGCGACCCGAAGTTGGCCGGCCTGAAGCTGCGCAACCTCAAGACCGGTGAACTCTCCGACCTGGCGGTGACGGGTCTGTTCATCGCGATCGGCCACGACCCGCGCACCGAACTCTTCAAGGGCCAGCTCGACTTGGACGAGGAGGGCTACCTGAAGGTCGTCGCCCCGTCCACCCGGACGAACGTGACCGGTGTCTTCGCCGCCGGCGATGTCGTCGACCACACATACCGTCAGGCGATCACCGCTGCCGGCACCGGCTGCTCCGCCGCCCTCGACGCCGAGCGCTACCTCGCCGCCCTCGCGGACGAGGAGCAGGCAGAGCCTGAGAAGACCGCCGTCTGACCCCCTCACACCCCACCGCACACATCATTTAAAGGAGCCCGCCGTGGCCGACCTCAAGCACGTAACCGACGACTCCTTCGAGGAGGACGTCCTCAAGAGCGGCAAACCCGTCCTGGTGGACTTCTGGGCTGCCTGGTGCGGCCCCTGCCGCCAGATCGCTCCGTCCCTCGAGGCGATCGCGGCCGAGTACGGCGACAAGATCGAGGTCGTCAAGCTCAACATCGACGAGAACCCGGGTACCGCCGCCAAGTACGGCGTGATGTCCATCCCGACCCTGAACGTCTACCAGAACGGCGAGGTCGCTAAGACCATCGTCGGCGCCAAGGCGAAGGCTGCGCTCGTGCGCGACCTTGAGGACTTCATCGGCTAGTGACGTTCTGAGCGTCGTGCGAACGGCGCATGTTTCACGTGAAACACGAATGGCCGACCCGGAAGGGTCGGCCATTCGTACATCCCGGAGCCGATCACAGGGGCCGCAACGCCGGCTCCTTCTGTACGGCTCCCAGGAGTCGGTCGAGCGCCATCTCCACGTCTTCCTTCCAGGAGAGAGTGGTGCGCAGCTCCAGCCGCAGCCGCGGATGAGAAGGATGCGGCCTGACCGTCTTGAAGCCCACCGCCAGTAGATGGTCGGCCGGCAGAAGGCACGCAGGGTCCTTCCAGCGGGCGTCACCGAACGCCTCGATCGCTTTGAAGTCCCGTCGCAGGAGATCCTTGGCGACCGTCTGGACCATCACTCGCCCGAGCCCCTGGCCCTGGTAGCCCGGCATGATGAACGCCGTCATCAGCTGCACCGCATCCGGAGAGACAGGGCTCGTGGGGAACGCCGTCGAACGGGGAACGTACGCCGGCGGAGCATAGAGCACGTAGCCCACCGGGACGTCATCGACGTAGACGACCCGGCCGCAGGACCCCCAGTCGAGCAGGACCGCGGAGATCCAGGCCTCTTTCTCCACCGCCGCTGTGCCGGCCCTTACCGCTGCCTCACCGCTGACGGGGTCCAGCTCCCAGAAGACACACGAGCGGCAGCGCTGGGGAAGGTCCTGAAGGTTGTCCAGCGTGAGCGGTACGAGCCGACGCCCCATGAAGGCTGATCCTCGCTTCCTTCGCCCGCGGCATCGCGAGCGGCAGTCAAAGCACTGCGTTCCCTGATCAGGCTGCCGACGAACCCGCCGACCGCGCCGATCCCCAGGGCCGCGCCCACCAGTCCGGTCCGGCTCATCGTTCGCATGGCCCCCGCCTCCCACTCAAAGGTGTCATCAGGTGGTCGCGCCATAGCTCATCGCATCGTATCCACGACGCCATTCCCTCGACACCGCCCGAAAGCAAAGAGCGAGCCGGGTTCCGGACGCACCGGAGGCGGCTCGCTCTTGGCAGTTGGCGGGGCGGCAGGGCCCGGCCAAGGGACGCTCAGTCGTCCGTTTCCTCAGCCTCGCCCTCCACCAGGCCCTTCTGGAGGACGGGCCCTTCACCGGGTGCCAAGCTGCCGAGGATCCGCTCAAGGTCTTCCATCGAGGCGAACTCGACGGTGATCTTGCCCTTCTTCTGCCCCAGGTCGACCTTCACCCGCGTCTCGAAACGGTCCGAGAGCCGGCTGGCGAGGTCCGACAGGGCCGGCGACACCCGGCCTCCGGCACGAGGTCCCTTGGCACGCTGAGGAGCCTGCGGGCGCGACCCCATGAGGGTCACGATCTCCTCGACCGCCCGTACGGACAGCCCCTCCGCCACGATGCGGTGGGCGAGCCGGTCCTGCTCCTCCGAGTCGTCGACAGAGAGCAGGGCCCGGGCATGACCCGCCGAGAGGACACCGGCCGCCACCCGGCGCTGGACCGCCGGGGAGAGCCTCAGCAGCCGCAACGTGTTGGAGACCTGGGGACGCGAGCGCCCGATCCGGTCCGCCAACTGGTCGTGGGTGCAGTTGAAGTCCTTGAGCAACTGGTCGTAGGCGGCAGCCTCCTCGAGCGGGTTCAACTGAGCCCGGTGGAGGTTCTCCAGCAACGCGTCCAGAAGGAGCTTCTCGTCATCCGTGGCCCGCACGATCGCCGGGATGGCCTCCAGACCGGCCTCACGGCACGCCCGCCAGCGCCGCTCACCCATGATCAGCTCGTAGCGCCCGGGACCGGTCTGCCGTACGACGACCGGCTGGAGGAGGCCGACCTCCTTGATGGAGGTGATCAGCTCCTGGAGCGCGTCCTCGTCGAACACCTCACGCGGCTGACGCGGGTTCGGCGTGATGGAGTCGAGTGGAAGTTCCGCGAAGTGGACTCCCATGGGCGGTGCGGGAACGTCCGCGGCCCCGTTCGCCGAGGGTTCCTCTGTTTCACGTGAAACAGGCGGCAGCGTGGCCACCTTCGCCGCGGCCACCCCTCGGTCGGTCGTCAGGACCGGAACACCGGCGGAGGACGTCGTGGTCACGCCTCCCACGGCGGTCTGCGCCGGTGTCCTCTCGGTCGGGGCAGCAGGGATCAGTGCGCCAAGACCACGGCCCAGCCCCCTCCGTCGATCACTCACTGGATCCCCTCCATGGTCGGGTTGTTCTGAGCGCCGATGTGGGCATGGGTGCCGTCATAGCTGACACCGACACCCCTCAACGCAATCTCTCGGGCTGCTTCAAGGTAGGACAGTGCACCGCTCGATCCGGGATCGTACGTCAGTACCGTCTGCCCGTAGCTCGGCGCTTCGGAGATGCGGACGGAGCGGGGAATGCTCGTCCGCAGCACCTCGTCGCCGAAGTGGGTGCGCACCTCATCGGCGACCTGCGACGCGAGACGCGTCCGGCCGTCATACATGGTGAGCAGGATGGTCGAGACGTGGAGGGTGGGGTTGAGGTGGCCCCGCACCAGCTCGACGTTACGCAACAGCTGACCCAGTCCCTCCAGTGCGTAGTACTCGCACTGGATCGGGATGAGAACCTCCTGGCCTGCCACCATCGCGTTGACCGTCAACAGGCCGAGCGAGGGCGGGCAGTCGATCAGGACATAGTCCAGCGGCTGCTCGTACGCCTGGATGGCTCGCTCGAGTCGGCTCTCGCGCGCCACCAGCGACACCAGCTCGATCTCCGCACCGGCGAGATCGATGGTGGCTGGAGCGCAGAAGAGGCCTTCGACATCGGGGACGGGCTGGACCACTTCCGCCAGCGGGCGGCTCTCGACCAACACGTCGTAGATTGACGGAACCTCGGCGTGGTGGTCGATCCCGAGGGCGGTGGACGCATTGCCCTGCGGGTCGAGGTCGATCACCAGGACACGGGCACCGTGCAGGGCCAGCGATGCGGCAAGGTTGACGGTCGTCGTCGTCTTGCCAACGCCGCCTTTCTGGTTGGCGACCACCATGATGCGCGTCTGCTCAGGCCGTGGCAGGCCCTCGCCGGCGCGGCCGAGAGCCTCTACCGCCAGTTGGGCAGCACGACCGATCGGAGTGTCGTCCATCGGAGGCGGTGTTTCACGTGAAACATCCTCCCCCATCGACTCGGTACGGGGACCGGGGACCGGATCGGTCATCGGTCCCGCGATGTTGGCGTCGGACCGCAAGGATTCACTCTCCTCGACTTCAGGCTCGCAATGAACAGAGCCTCCCATGCCTCCGGGGTCGCGAACCAGTGAGGCCTGGTCTTCTGTGGAGAAATCCACCTCTGTGGACAACTCCGTCCCCTTGACGAGTGAGCCGAGAGGCTTCCGGTCACGGGGTTCGGCGGCGGCGCGACCGCGGCTGATGATGCCGTGCAGCAATGAGCGACGTTTCACGTGAAACACGATGCACAGCGCCCGCCGCCGAATTGCCGCGACACTCCGTCATGCGCAGGTTGGGCAGCTTGTGTGGAGTACGGCCTTCTTTGGGCCCGGATCAGCGGCGACGGCGTGTGCGCCCTGTCCGGGCCGCCTTGGCACGCTTCGCGGCGAACCTCACACCGCCGGGGCTCTCCCCGACCTCGACCCGCACGACCGTGGACAGCGGATCCACCAGTCCCTCGCCGACGTGCAGGATCGACGTGCTCACCGCACCGAGCTTGCTGAGCGCGGTGGCCGCGCTTTTCAACTCCTCCTCGGCAGTGTCCCCCTTCAGCGCAAGCATCTCCCCGTAGGGACGGAGCAAGGGGATTCCCCAGGCGGCCAGGCGGTCCAGCGGAGCCACCGCCCGCGCGGTCACGACATGGACCGGCGAAAGCTTGCCCATGACCTCTTCGGCCCGCCCGCGTACAACGGTCACGTGGTCAAGGCCGAGAAGCTCGACGACCTCGGTCAGGAAGTTCGTGCGCCGCAGAAGGGGCTCCAGCAGAGTGATCTTCAGATCCTCCCGCACGAGAGCCAGGGGAATGCCCGGCAGGCCGGCGCCGGAACCGACGTCGCACACCGTCACATCCTCGGGCACGGCTTCGGAAAGCACCGCGCAGTTCAGGATGTGCCTCTCCCACAGCCGGGGCACTTCCCGTGGGCCGATGAGCCCACGCTGCACACCTGCCTCGGCCAGCAGCTCGGCATACCGGACCGCATCCGCGAAGCGATCACCGAATACCTCGCGTGCTTGCTCGGGCGCAGGGGGGAGCTCCGCTGCCTCCGTCACGGGGACCGTCCTTCCGTACCGCATCGGCGCCTTTCAGCGCCGGCCACCAGAACTACCAGGTCTGACAAGACCGGCCCCGCCTGCGCGACAGACGGGGCCGGGAAAACGTACGCGCTGAATCAGTTGGGCAGCACGACGACGAAGCGCTGCGGTTCTTCACCCTCGGACTCGCTGCGCAAACCGGCCGCCTTGACCGCGTCGTGGACGACCTTGCGCTCGAACGGCGTCATCGGGTTCAGCTTGACCGGCTCGCCACTGTTCCTCGCGTCGGCCGCGGCCTTGGCGCCCAGCTCGGAGAGTTCGGTGCGCTTCTTGGCCCGATAGCCCGCGATGTCCAGCATCAGCCGGCTACGGTCCCCGGTCTCCCGGTGCACGGCAAGACGCGTCAGCTCCTGCAACGCCTCCAGCACCTCGCCGTCCCGGCCGACGAGCTTGTACAGGTCACGGCCTGCCACGTCACTGATGATCGACACCGAAGCGCGGTCGGCCTCGACATCCATATCGATGTCGCCGTCGAGATCGGCGATGTCCAGCAGACCCTCGAGGTAGTCCGCCGCGATCTCGCCCTCCTGCTCCAGGCGGGTCAGGGTGTCTGCACCCTCGGCGGCGGCGGAGGTGGTGCCTTCCGTCACGGGATGGGCTCCTTCTTACTTCTTGGACGGGGACTTGGGGCGCTGCGGGCCGCCCTTGCGCTGCCCGGACTGAGCCTTGCTACGGCCACCGCCCGAGCCGGCCTTCGGCTTGGCGGCGCCGGCGGGCTTGGCGTCCTGCGGCTCATCGGACTTGGTCAGCGAGGTGGGCTCGTCGGCCGCCTTGGCCGTCCCGGACTGGCGCTGGGACTTGCTCTGGCGCTTGGGCTGCTGCCGCCGGGCCGTGACCGTCGTCGCCTCGCCGTCCTCGGTCAGGGTCGCGGTCTGGGTCTCGCCCTTCATCACGGTGCCGTCGGGCTGAGCCGCCAGACCCGCCTTGCTCAGACCGTTGATGAACTTGCGCTCATAGTCGTTGCGGTCCCGGCCCTTGGCCACGATCGCCTTGACGATGGCCTTCTGGCCACGGCCGCGGATCTTGCCCTGGTTCGTGACGTGCTTGTGCAGGCGCTCCAGGTAAGCGGCCTGGGCCTTCGAACCCGGGGTCGGGTTGTTGCGGATCACGTACATCTGCTGGCCCATGGTCCACACGTTGGTGGTCAGCCAGTAGACGAGGACACCGACCGGGAAGTTGATGCCGAAGACGGCGAACATGACCGGGAAGACGTACAGGAGCATCTTCTGCTGCTGCATGAACGGCGTCTTCACCGAGGTGTCGACGTTCTTCGTCATCAGCTGGCGCTGCGTGAAGAACTGAGAGGCCGACATCAGGACGATCATGATCGCGGTGACGATGCGGACGCTGGACAGCGAGGCGTCGAGCGCGGCGACGTCGGAGGCGCTGTCGGTGAACTTCGCGGCCAGCGGAGCGCCGAAGATGTGCGCCTTCTGCGCACTCTGCAGCAGGCTCTCGTTGATCACCCCGATGGTGTCACCGTTGGCGATGCTGTTGAGCACGTGGTACAGAGCGAAGAAGAACGGGGACTGCGCCAGGATGGGAAGGCACGAGGAGAGCGGGTTGGTACCCGCCTCCTTGTACATCTTCATCATCTCTTCGGACTGGCGCTGCTTGTCGTTCTTGTAGCGCTCCTGGATCTTCTTCATCTCGGGCTGCAGTGTCTGCATCGCCCGCGTCGCCTTGATCTGCTTCACGAAGAGCGGGATCAGGCAGATCCGGATCAGGATCACCAGGGACACGATGGACAAGCCCCAGGCCCACCCGGTGTCAGCACCGAAGATGGCGCCGTACACCTTGTGGAACTGGACGATGACCCAGGAGACGGGTGTGGTGATGAAACTGAAGAGGCTGGCAATCGTGTCCACTAATCATGCTCCTTGGGCATGGGACGGTGTCTCTGCGGCCGGGCTTGAAGAAGGCTTCTCTTCGGTGGCCGTTTCGGCGGCGGAGGGCCCGCCCTTGCGTGCGCGCCATGTGTTGCGCAGCATCTCGTGCCATCGCGGACGCTTGCGCGGCGGGACATGGTCCACGCCACCGAGCGACCACGGATTGCACCGCAGGATGCGCCAGGCGGTGAGTGCCGTTCCCTTGACCGCACCGTGCCGGTCGATGGCGGTGAAGCCGTAGTGGGAGCACGACGGGTAGTACTTGCACACCGGCCCGAGCAGTGGACTGATCGTCCACTGGTAGAGCTTGATCAAGGCCAGCAGCGGGTACTTCATCGCGCGCCCCCTCCTAGTAGCCGTTGAAGGGCGGCATCGAGGTCTTGGGCCAGCTGTGCGTGGTCGGCGTCACCCGCACCGGGCAGCGCCCGTACGACTACCAGGCTACCGGGGGGAAAGAGAGCGACTCGGTCGCGCATCAGATGACGCAGTCTGCGCTTCACCTTGTTGCGTACGACCGCTCCGCCCACGGCCTTGCTGACGACGAAACCCGCACGCGTCGGGGGAGCGCTCTCCCCAGGCGCGTGCGGGTCCGTGGCACCGCTTCTCAGGTGGACGACGAGAGTCGGGCGGCCTGCCCGACGACCCCGTCGTACCGCGGTCGCAAAGTCCTCGCGCCGCCTCAGCCGATGCTCGGTAGGCAGCACGACGTCATGACCTGATCAGTCTCAGGCGGACAGGTTGGCGCGACCCTTGCCACGGCGGTTCGCGAGAATCGCGCGACCGGCACGGGTGCGCATCCGCAGGCGGAAGCCGTGGGTCTTGGCACGACGACGGTTGTTCGGCTGGAAGGTGCGCTTGCTCACTCGGGGGCTCCAGAAATCAATCGGTGGTGGCGGGGTGCCGTCCTGGCTGTCACCGTGCGCCCACGAGGTAGCTCGCGGTCAACGCCCGAGTGCACCGCTTCCCGATCACCTGACGCGATCTGTGCCCATCGGAGGCAGGCGGCAGCAGCCATCGACAACTCGACCTGGTCACGGTACGCGCGGCTACGCCATCCGGTCAAACCGGCGGCCGTGGGAGACACTGTCCACAGGCTGGGGACAACAACTTGAACCGTACCCGTCGGCCTGACTACCGTGGCTGAACTCCGATTCGTTCCTTTGTCCCTGCCCGCACCGATGCGAATCCCCCACCGTCCCACCGTCACACGAACGTGGGACCCACGAGAGAGCGTGCCCTGTGGCTGACGTACCTGCCGATCTTGCCGCAGTGTGGCCACGAGTACTGGAGCAGCTCCTCGGTGAGGGCCGCGGCCAGGGTGTCGAGGTGAAGGACGAGCACTGGATCAGACGCTGCCAGCCGCTCGCCCTGGTCGCGGACACCGCCCTGCTCGCCGTGCCCAACGAGTTCGCGAAGGGCGTACTGGAAGGCCGCCTCGCCCCGATCGTCAGCGAGACGCTGAGCCGCGAGTGCGGCCGGCCGATCCGCATCGCGATCACCGTCGACGACTCCGTGGGCGAACCTCCGGCCTCGTCGGGATCATCGCGCTACGACGAGCCCGAACGTCCGTCCGGCCAGTACGACGGCCCGCGCGACAACCCGTACCAGGGCTACGGCCGGCACCGCACCGACCAGCCCCAGGGGGGCGGCGACCAGGGCTCGCGCCAGGACCAGCTGCCAACCGCGCGGCCCACCTACCCGTCGGAGTACCAGCGGCCCGAGCCCGGCGCCTGGCCCCGTCCGGGGCAGGACGACTACGGCTGGCAGCAGCAGCGCCTCGGGTTCCCCGAGCGCGACCCGTACGCGTCGCCGTCGCAGGACGCGTACGGCGGATCCGGGCAGGACTCCTACGGTCCGCCGTCCCAGGACGCGTACGGGTCCCAGGAGCAGGACTCCTACGGCCCGCCCTCGCAGGACTACCGGCCGCAGGCCATGGACCGGCCGCCCTACGACCGCCCGCCCTACGACCAACAGCGCTCGGAGTACCAGCAGTCGCGCCCCGAGTACGACCAGCGCGACCCCACCCGGCGTGAGATGCCCGAGTCCTCGGGCGGCGGGCATCCGCACCGCGGACCGGGCGGTCACGGCCAGACCGGCGCGCCCGGTCCGCTGGGCGCGAAGCCCGCGCCGACGAGCGGCCCCGGCGAGCCGACGGCCCGGCTCAACCCGAAATACCTCTTCGACACGTTCGTCATCGGCGCCTCGAACCGCTTCGCCCACGCGGCCGCAGTCGCCGTCGCCGAGGCGCCCGCCAAGGCGTACAACCCGCTGTTCATCTACGGGGAGTCGGGCCTCGGCAAGACGCACCTGCTGCACGCCATCGGCCACTACGCGCGCAGCCTCTATCCGGGCACGCGGGTGCGGTACGTCAGCTCGGAGGAGTTCACCAACGAGTTCATCAACTCCATCCGCGACGGCAAGGGCGACAGCTTCCGCAAGCGGTACCGCGAGATGGACATCCTGCTCGTCGACGACATCCAGTTCCTGGCGGACAAGGAGTCGACGCAGGAGGAGTTCTTCCACACCTTCAACACGCTCCACAACGCCAACAAGCAGATCGTCCTGTCCAGCGACCGGCCGCCCAAGCAGCTGGTGACGCTGGAGGACCGGCTGCGGAACCGTTTCGAGTGGGGCCTGATCACGGACGTCCAGCCGCCCGAGCTGGAGACCCGGATCGCGATCCTGCGCAAGAAGGCGGTGCAGGAGCAGCTCAACGCCCCGCCGGAGGTGCTGGAGTTCATCGCGTCCCGCATCTCGCGCAACATCCGTGAGCTGGAGGGCGCGCTGATCCGGGTGACGGCGTTCGCGTCGCTCAACCGGCAGCCGGTGGACCTCGGCCTGACCGAGATCGTCCTGAAGGACCTGATGCCCGGCGGCGACGACTCGGCGCCCGAGATCACCTCGACGGCCATCATGGGCGCGACGGCCGACTACTTCGGGCTCACGGTCGAGGATCTGTGCGGCACCTCCCGTGGCCGCGCGCTGGTGACGGCCCGGCAGATCGCCATGTATCTGTGCCGTGAGCTGACGGATCTCTCTCTGCCGAAGATCGGCGCCCTGTTCGGCGGCCGTGACCACACCACGGTGATGCACGCGGACCGCAAGATCCGCAATCTGATGGCGGAGCGGCGTTCCATCTACAACCAGGTGACCGAGCTGACGAACCGCATCAAGGCGGGCTGACAGGGCCGCGCGGACCCGTCCAGGGCGTTCCGGGAGCTGTTCCCGGGGCGCCCTTCGTCGTGCCAGGAGTCGCCGCCCGGTCATCCGCTGTTCGAATAGTCGCCGGGTTACGGCCACTCTCCACAGATTCGGTGACTTTCTTCCGTCCACAACCTGGGGACTGCGAAGTTGTCCAGATCGTGTCCACAGGCACCCCGGGTGAAAGAGAATCGGGGCAGGTCACCTGGCTGTGGATTGGTGGATAAAAGTTTTCCACAGCCTGTGGACAGATTCGCTGTCCACAGGCTGTGCACGAAGTTGTCCACCGCCAACCCACAGGCTGAGGCCGGTTGTCCCCAGCGATCACCGGCTTCTCCACATGGCTGTCCACTGTTCGGCAACGTGAGGCGCCTCCTCACCGGGTCGAGTGAAAGGCGTCACACGAAGGTGCCGAGGGTGCCTGTGGGAAAGACCGCCAAACCTGGGGACGGTCCTGGGGAGAAGTCGCCCCTCCCTGTGCATGGAGTGTGCAGAACTTTCTGTTCTCCACAGAAGGCCCGAGTTGTCCACCGCCTCCGTCCCCAGGGTCGGTGGATAAAATACCGGGTCTGACCTGCAAAAACGGGGTTATCCACGGTATCCACAGCCCCTACTACTACTCCCAACTAGAGAGAGCGAGAAGTCCGGTTCGAAGGAGGGGCTGTGCACAACTCGCTGTCCGGGGCCTGGCTGCTCCTCGTCACGACTTGACCCGAGGGGCACCTACTGTCAGTGCGGTGCGTCAGACTGGACCCCGGTGGTCCTTCCCCTCACAGGGACCGACGACACCGAGACAGACGACGAAAGCCAGGCAGGGCGAGAAGCGCCGGCAACAGCAGGAGGCGGCAAGAGTGAAGATCCGGGTGGAACGCGACGTACTCGCGGAGGCAGTGGCCTGGGCGGCGCGCAGCCTCCCGGCCCGGCCTCCGGCGCCTGTCCTCGCCGGCCTCCTGCTGAAGGCCGAGAACGGAGCCCTCAGCCTCTCCAGCTTCGACTACGAGGTCTCCGCACGCGTGTCGGTGGAGACCGAGGTCGAGGAGGAGGGCACGGTCCTCGTCTCGGGCCGGCTGCTGGCAGACATCTGCCGCGCCCTGCCGAACCGGCCGGTGGAGATTTCCACAGACGGTGTACGGGCCACGGTGGTCTGCGGATCCTCACGGTTCACGCTGCACACACTGCCGGTGGAGGAGTACCCGTCGCTGCCCCAGATGCCGAACGCGACGGGCACGGTCCCCGGCGAGGTCTTCGCCGCCGCCGCCGCCCAGGTCGCCATCGCGGCCGGCCGTGACGACACCCTGCCCGTCCTCACCGGTGTGCGCATCGAGATCGAGGGCGACACCGTGACGCTGGCCTCCACCGACCGCTACCGCTTCGCGGTCCGCGAGTTCCTGTGGAAGCCGGAGAACCCGGAGGCCTCCGCGGTCGCCCTGGTGCCCGCCAAGACGCTCCTGGACACCGCCAAGGCGCTCACGAGCGGGGACAGCGTCACCATCGCGCTGTCCGGCTCGGGCGCCGGTGAGGGCCTGATCGGCTTCGAGGGCGCCGGCCGCCGTACGACGACTCGCCTCCTGGAGGGCGACCTCCCGAAGTACCGCTCGCTGTTCCCGACGGAGTTCAACTCCATCGCGGTGATCGAGACCGCCCCCTTCGTGGAGGCCGTCAAGCGCGTGGCCCTGGTCGCCGAGCGCAACACCCCGGTGCGGCTCAGCTTCGAGCAGGGGGTGCTGATCCTGGAGGCCGGCTCCAGCGACGACGCACAGGCTGTGGAGAGGGTCGACGCCCAGCTGGAGGGCGACGACGTCTCGATCGCCTTCAACCCGACCTTCCTGCTGGACGGCCTCAGCGCCATCGACTCCCCGGTGGCCCAGCTGTCCTTCACGACCTCCACCAAGCCCGCGCTGCTCAGCGGCAGGCCGGCGCTGGATGCCGAGGCGGACGAGGCCTACAAGTACCTGATCATGCCGGTCCGCCTCAGCGGCTGACCCGCCCGCCTTGTCCACAGGCCGTGGAGGAACGCCTCCCGGCCTGTGGGTGAAGCCGTAGAAACCGCAGGTGAGCGCGCGAATGGGGCCGTACGTTTGAGCGCGTATGCCCACAGGTGTGCGTGACGGTCCGGGTTTAGGCTCGGACATGGGTACGAAGGTGCCCCACACGCCACACAGCGACCTAAGGAACAACTGATGGAGCTCGGTCTCGTCGGCCTCGGCAAGATGGGCGGCAACATGCGTGAGCGGATCCGCCGCGCAGGCCACACCGTCATCGGATACGACCGCAACCCGGACCTCGCCGATGTCCACAGCCTCTCCGAGCTTGTGGGCAAGCTCAAAGGCCCGCGCGTCGTCTGGGTGATGGTGCCGGCCGGTGCCGCCACCCAGTCGACCGTCGACGAGCTGGGCGAGCTGCTGGAGCCGGGCGATGTCGTCGTGGACGGCGGCAACTCCCGCTGGACGGACGACGAGAAGCACGCGGAGGAGCTGGCCGCCAAGGGCATCGGCTTCGTCGACTGCGGCGTCTCCGGCGGCGTCTGGGGCCTGGAGAACGGCTATGCGCTGATGTACGGCGGCGACGCGGAGAACGTCGCCAAGGTGCAGCCGGTCTTCGACGCGCTCAAGCCCGAGGGCGACTTCGGCGCGGTGCACGCCGGCAGGGTCGGCGCCGGCCACTTCGCGAAGATGGTCCACAACGGCATCGAGTACGCCATGATGCAGGCCTACGCCGAGGGCTGGGAGCTGCTGGAGAAGGTGGACTCGGTCACCGACGTCCGCGAG
>NZ_JARGEF010000060.1:0-36635 GCF_033794725.1 Streptomyces sp. ID05-39B
CCGGGGGACTGTGGGGCGGGCCGCCAGGCGGGTTGTCGGGCCGGTTGACGGGCGGGCCGTCGGGCGGGCCGTCGTCAGCTGTCCCGGCCGACGACGGCTGCTGCCGCCCCGTCGGCTCCGCCCACCAGTCGGCCCGCTCGGTCGGCTCCCGGCGCGGCCCCGGCACCGAGGCCTGCGCCCTGCCCGCCGCCGCACCCGGTACCGGACCGACGGCCGGCCCGGCCGGATCCGCGTCGGCCGGGGCGCCCGATCGCACCGTCCCCGCCGCCGACGCGAATCTGTCGTCCAGCGAGTCCGCGGCGGCCGTGGGGCCGGTGTCCTCGGTGGTGTCGTCGTACAACTGGCCCCACCAGTCATCCTCGTGACCGGTGGGCCTTCCCCCCTGCTGGCTCATGTCCCTGATTGTCCACCGCGAGGGCCGCGGGGAAACGGGGCATCGGGAAAATGCGCCGACACCCGCACGGAGAACAAACGTGCGAGCGGCGCGTGGTGGGCGCCGCCGGGCGGTTCCCCACCCCCCACGGGAGAACCGCCCGGTGCGGGTCGTCGACGAGGTGCCGACGCAGCCGGTCGTCGCGGACGGCTCGCCGGCGCTGGTGCCGCTGACGGTGCGCTCGGCGGAGCCCGCCGCGCCGGTGGTGCACCCCGGCGGGCTGCTGCAGCTGCTGTCGGGCCTGTTCGAGTCCGTGTGGCGGCAGGCCCTCCCGCCTGCGGCTCGGTGAGCGGGGTGTCACGAGGAGAGCTCGGACGGTCCCGACCGCGCCGATCCGGAGATTCTGCCCCTGCTCCGGCGGGACTGACCGACGCGCGCGTCGCCGAACGGCTCGACGTGGGGCTGCGCACCGTGCAACGTGCAACGCCGGGTGAAGGGCCTCTTGGAACTGACCGGTGCGACGACCCGGCCCAGCTGGGCCGGCACGCGCACGAGCGCGGCCGGGTGAGCCGGGAGCGCTGACCGGGCGCCTCGCATCCCGCTCTCTCGACCTGCCCCTCGTGTCCGCTTCCGGCAGGCTGGGCAGATGGGAGCGTGGGAACTCCTGCTGGTCGGGCTGGTCATCCTGCTCGGCCTGTGCGGAGTGCTGGTGCCCGGCTTGCCCGGATCGTGGCTGGTGTGGGCCGCGGTTCTGTGGTGGGCGTTGAAGGATCCTCAGCCGGTCGCCTGGCTGGTACTGGTGAGTGCGACGGTCGCCCTGTTCCTGTCCCAGGTGGTGCGCTGGGCGCTGCCGCCGCGCCGTCTGAAGACGAGCGGCGCCACCCGCCGGATGGCCGCATACGCCGGAGCAGGCGCTTTCCTCGGCTTCTTCCTGGTGCCGGTGCTCGGCGCGATCCCCGGTTTCCTGGGCGGTGTCTATCTGTCCGAGCGGCTGCGCCTGGGCCGCCCCGACGCGGCCCGCGCCTCCCTGCGCACGGTGATGCGGGCGGGCGGCTCCAGCATCCTGGCGGAACTCTTCACCTGCCTGCTGATCGCCGGCGCGTGGCTGGGGGCGGTGCTGTGGGGCTGATCCCGGTGGCTCCCGGCGGGTCTCGTGTCGGTGCGGTGTAGTCCTCAGGTCCTGGACCCAGGAGCCGATGTGCCACACCCGGGGGTCGTGGTTCGCTACTGGACATGACCGAATTCAGCGAGGCCGAGCGCGCGTATCTGAGGTCGCAGCGGTTGGGACGGCTGGCCACCGTCGATCCGCAGGGCCGGCCGCAGGCGAACCCGGTGGGCTTCCACCCGCAGGACGACGGCACGATCCTGGTCGGCGGCCACGCCATGGGCACCACCAAGAAGTGGCGCAACCTCCAGCGGAACCCGAAGGTCGCCCTGGTGGTGGACGACATCGTGAGCGAGCGCCCGTGGCGGGTGCGCGGAGTGGACATCAGAGGTGAGGCGGAGCTGCTGACCGGCCCGCACGGCCTCGGGCCGCATTTCAGCCAGGAGGTCATCCTGATCCGTCCGCACCGGATCCACAGCTGGGGCCTGGAGGAGGACGGTTCCTAGCCTCCTAGGCTCCTAGACGCCGAGGTCCGCCGCCTTCCGCGGCGCTCCCGCCGGGCTTCCCGCCATGGCCCCCTCCAGGGTGAGCAGCCGCACCTTGCGCTCGAGACCGCCCGCATAGCCGGTCAGTGAGCCGTCGGCGCCGATGACGCGATGGCAGGGCCGCACGATGAGCAGCGGATTGGCGCCGATGGCCCCGCCGACGGCCCGTACGGCGGCCCGCGCGGCTCCGGCGCGGGCCGCGATCTCGCCGTACGTCGTGGTGGCGCCGTAGGGCACGGTGTCCAGGACGTCCCAGACGCGGGTGCGGAACGGCGTGCCCTCGGCGCGCAGCTCCAGCCGGAACTCCTCGAGGTCGCCGGCGAAGTAGGCGGCGAGCTGCTCCCGCGCGGCGCGGAACGGGCCGGCGTCCGGCCGCCAGTCGTCCTGGACGGTCCGGCCGCCCTTCTGCCCGGGGACGGACAGCGAGGTGAGCGCGCCGTCCGGGCCCGCGGTCAGGAGCAGGGGGCCGAGCGGGCTGTCGACGCTAGTGAAGTACATGGGGTTCCTCCGCTGCACGCAGGTGGTGAAGGGCGTACGTCCGCCAGGGACGCCAGCTGTCGGGGACGTCGGCGCCGGGCGGCGCGACATCGGGGTCGCCGAGGGCGCGGGCCCGGATCTGCGCCACGGTACGTCCGTCCAGGCCGGGCAGGGCGAGCAGCGCCTCCTGGGCGTCGTCCCGGTCGGCGCCCGGGTCGAGCCGTACGGTGCCGTCGGCGAGGGCGGTGGCGAGCGCGCCCAGAGGGCCGCCGGTGCCGGCGAGGGCGTCCGGTCCGGGGAAGAGGTGGGTGAGTCCGCCGCGGGGCGCGTCCAGGGTCTTGCCGTGGGCGCGGACCAGGTGCGCGGCCTCGGCGCGGCCCACCAGCGCCCGCACCGCGTACTCCTCGGGGTCGGCGGCGCCCGGCGCGCGCAGTCCGGGCCGGGCGGCGACGAGCGGGGCGAGCCGCGGGTGGGCGCCGAGCCGTTCGTCCACGGCGTACGGGTCGGCGTCCAGGTCGAGGAGCCGGCGCAGCCGCTGGACGGCGGTGGTGAGATCGCGCGGGTCGGTGAGGTGCAGGCGCGCGTCGAGCCAGCCGCCGGGGTGGACGGCGCCGCCGGTTGTGTGGCCGGGCCGTTCCTCGACGGCGACGATGCCGGTGCCGTAGGGGAGGCGGAGCGTCCGGCGGTAGGTCCGCCCGCCAGGCGGGCCGCTCACCTCCTCGACCCCGGGCACGGCCTCCCGTTCCAGCAGGTCGAACACGGGGCCGGCGAGGTAGGGGCCGCGGTGGGCGAGCCGCAGCGGGATGCCGGCTCCGGTTGCGGCCGCCGTACGGTCCTGGCGCGGGGCGGCGGCCCGTACCTGCGTGGGGGTGGCGGCGTACACGGCCCGGATCGTGTCGTTGAACTGGCGGACGCTGGCGAAGCCGGACGCGAAGGCGATCTCGGTGACCGGCAGTCCGGTCGTCCGGAGCAGTACCCGCGCGGTGTGCGCGCGCTGCGCACGGGCGAGAGCGACCGGTCCCGCGCCCAGTTCGGCGGTGAGCTGACGCTGCACCTGGCGTGCGCTGTATCCGAGGCGTACGGCGAGTCCGGCCACGCCCTCCCGGTCCACCACCCCGTCGCCGATCAGCCGCATGGCGCGGCCCACGACGTCGGCGCGCACGTTCCAGTCGGCGGATCCCGGGCTGGCGTCCGGCCGGCACCGCCGGCAGGCCCTGAACCCCGAGCCCTGCGCGGCGGCGGCCGTCGCGAAGAACCGCACGTTGCGGCGTTTCGGCGTCACGGCGGGGCAGCTGGGCCGGCAGTAGATGCCGGTCGTCTCGACGGCGAAGTAGAACGCTCCGTCGAACCGGGCATCCCGGCTGCGGACCGCCTCGTACCTGCTCTCCTCGTCCATCACGGGTCCCAGTCTTCGCCCGCACGGAGGATGTCGCTAGCGGAAATCGGACATGGCGGTGACGGTCCCGACCGGGGTCTCCCGCCTGTCCGGCCGGGGTCCCCCGCCTGTCCCGGCCGGTGTCCCGCCCGCCCCTTCCCGTCTCCCGTCCGACCGGCCGGTCCGGTGTCCCGTCCGACCCGTCCGGTCTCCCTCCTTACCGGTCCGGTGTCCCGTCCGACCCTTCCGGACCGCCTCGTCCCGTCCGGGCAACGGCCCGCCTGACCCGTCCGGTCTCCCCCCTGACCGGCCCGGTGTCCCGTCCGGGCGGCGGCCCGCGGGGCCTTCGTCCGGCCCGGCCCACCTGGCGGGTCCGGCCCGAACGGCCCCGCCCTTCACCAGCCCGCGCGTTTGGCACGCCCGGCGGCGCGCCCTGCGGCCTGCTTGCGCTGCCAGTCGTCCCGGATGTCCCCGCGGAGCCGGGCGTCGGACTTGGCGACGATCCACTGGTTCTCCCGGACGAGCTTGCGGTAGCTGTCCAGCCGGCGGACGGGGAGTTCGCCGTTCTCGACGGCGTCGAGCACCGCGCAGCCCGGCTCGCGCTCATGGGCGCAGTCCTGGAAGCGGCAGCGCGCGGCGAGTTCCTCGATCTCGGCGAACACCTGGCCGACGCCCTGCCCGGCGTCCCACAGCCCGACGCCGCGCAGTCCCGGTGTGTCGATGAGGACCCCGCCGCCCGGCCGCGGCAGCAGGTTGCGGGTGGTCGTGGTGTGGCGCCCCTTGCCGTCCATGTCGCGGGTGGCCCGCACATCCATGACGTCCTCGCCGACGAGCGCGTTGGCGAGAGTCGACTTGCCCGCGCCGGACGCCCCCAGCAGCACGGAGGTGCCCCGGCCGAGGAGAGCGGCCAGTTCCCCGACGCCCTGCCCGGCCATGGCGCTGGCGGTGAGGACGGGTACACCGGGCGCGCTCTTCTCGACGTCCTCGACGAGGTGGGCCAGGGTGGCCGGGTCGGTGACGAGGTCGGCCTTGGTGAGCACGACGACGGGCTGGGCGCCGGACTGCCAGGCCAGCGCCAGGAACCGCTCGACCCGTCCGAGGTCGAGTTCGACGGCGAGCGACAGGGCGACGATCGCGTGGTCGACGTTGGCCGCGAGGATCTGCCCCTCGGACCGCTTGGAGGAGGTGGAGCGCACGAAGGCGGTACGGCGCGGCAGGTACGCCCGTACGTAGCGCGGGTTGCCTTCGGTGTCGAGGGCGACCCAGTCTCCCGTGCACACGACGCGCAGCGGGTCGTGCGGGGTGACGAAGGCGGTGTCTGCGCGGACGACGCCGCCGCCGGTGACGACGTCGCACTGTCCGCGGTCTACGCGGACGACCCGGCCGGGCAGCAGACCCCGCTCGGCGTGTACGGCGAACTCGGCCGCCCATCGCTCGTCCCAGCCGTAGGAGGTCAGCGGGTGGGACGGAGCAGGGGAGGTGGAGAGATTCAAGAGGGACCCTTCACAGGGGCGGTCCCGGCGGCGCGCTCGAGGCGCGCGAGAGCTCGTGTGGCTCGTGTCGGTCAGCCGGAGACCGCGGAGGTGGGATGGACGAACGTCTGGTGGCTGCGAACAGCACCCGTGTCGGCGACAGTCATCGGTCACACCTCCTGATCCGGTTTCTCCGCGTCACCCGTTTCACGGCCGGTGGCCGCCGGATGAGGCCCCGTCAGCATAGGCGCGCGGCGGGGGCGGATGCCATCGATTTCCTCCCCGGCCGTCCCCGGCCTGTTCCGGGACTGCCGCGGCAGTCGAGTGGCGCACATCACATGATCTGGGCGGTGACTTCCACGTCCCCCCGCGGTCATGAACAGCGACGGTCCCGACAGGGGAACCGGCAGGAACCGCAGGAACCGCAGAAAGGTCGCCACCGCCATGAGCGCTCCCGTGAAGGGCCCCGCCAGCTATTTCCCCTCGATCGAGAAGAAGTACGGCCGTCCGATCGCCGAGTGGCAGGAGCTGATCCGCGCCTCGCCGCTGACCCGGCACATGGAGCTGGTCGCCTGGCTCAAGTCCGAGCACGGTCTCGGGCACGGCCACGCCAACGCCCTCGTGGCGTACACCCTCGCGGAGGCCGCCGGCGGCTGAACCGGCCGCACCGCCGTGTGGGACACCTGAGTGGGACGGGGACGCGGAGGCATGTCCGCGCGCTGCCGGGGAAGCCGCACGGCACGGGCGGAGCGCCCCCCGCCCGTGCCGCCGCGCGGCGCCGGGCCGCGTGGCCGCAGGAGGCGCCGCCTCCGTCCTCGCCCCACCGGGACGAGGGAGGTCGGCGGCCCCCGGAGAAGACCGAGTATGGAGGGCACACGCGACGTGAGGAATCCCGCTCCCGCGCACGGCGGTGCCGTGCTGGAGGTGAGCCGGTTGTCCGGCCGTGCCGGAATCCGCGTCAGCGGCGAGATCGGCGTCGCCACCCGCCCGTCCTGGGAGGAGGCGTTGGCCGGACTGGCCCGACGGCACGCGGACGTGTCGTACGTGGAACTGTCCCGCGTGGGCTTCGTCGACGTGGCCGGGGTGTCGGCGCTCGCCGTCACCGCGATGAACCTGCCCGGCGGACGGGTCGTCGTGGAGTACCCGCCACCGCAACTGTCGCGCGTGCTGGCCATGTTCTGGCCGGCGCTGCCCGGGATCGAGGTGGCGCCGCGATGACGACCGCTGCGGACAGGAAGGACGAGAAGGGCGAGCAGAACGGGGCGTTCGCCCATCCGGCGCTGTTCTACCGGGACGGGCGGGAGTACGCCGACCACACGGTGGCCTTCGTCCGGGAGGGCCTCGCCCTCGGCGAGCCCGTCGCGGTGGCCGTCCCCGGCCCCCGTCTGGAACTCGTCGCGGCCGGCCTCGGGCCGGACGCCGAGGACGTCCTCCTCCTGGACATGACCGAGGCCGGCCGCAACCCCGGGCGGATCATCCCGGGCGTCCTGCGCGCGTTCGCCGACGCCCACCCGCACGCGCGCGTGCGGATCATCGGGGAGCCGGTCTGGGCCGGCCGCAGCTCCGTCGAGTACCCGGCGTGCGCGCAGCACGAGGCGCTGATCAACGCCGCGTTCGAAGGCCGGGCGGTGACGATCCTGTGCCCCTACGACGAGGCCCGGCTGGACCCCGACGTACTCGCCGACGCACGGATCACCCACCCCACCCTGATCGCCGAGGGCCGCGAGCGGGCCAGCGACGCCTACGACTGGCAGGCCGTGGTGGACCGGTACAACGAGGTTCTCGTGCCCGCCCCGAACGCCGCCGTCCTCTCCTTCGGCCCCGCCGAACTGCCCGAGGTGCGCCACTTCGCCGTCGGCCGGGCCGCACGGCTGGGCCTGGGCGGGCAGCGCCTCCAGGACGCGGAACTGGCGGTCGCGGAGCTGACGACCAACAGCGTGGTGCACGGCGGCGGCCAGGGCACGCTGTGGATCTGGGCCGAGGCCGGGCAGGTCGTGTGCGAGGTCCGCGACCGGGGCCGGCTGACCGACCCGCTGGCCGGCCGCAGGCCGCCGGCTCGCGGCCAGATCGGCGGCCGGGGGCTGATGCTGGTGCACTACCTGGCCGACCTGGTTCGTCTGCATACGGCACCGGACGGCACCACCGTGCGGTTCTACCTCGGCCTGTAGCGGGACCCGCGGCCCACACGCGCGATCCCCACCGCGCGCGATGGGCTGGTACCACATCAAGCCCGAGGTGGCTGACGCCACGTCAAGCCCGAGGTGGCTGACGCCACGTCAAGGTGCCGCGGGCCCCGCCGTCCCGTCCGGCGGCCTTCGGCTCTGAAGAAGCGTCACACCTGCCGGGATTACGAGGATTGTCCGCTTAGCATCTAGGAGCCCGCGCCGCGGGCTCCGGCCGCCGAGGCCGCAGACGCCCCCTGATCCTCACGGGAGCCGAGCCCCATGCGTCCGATCGGCCGTCACCGCGTCCCGTTCTCCGGTCCCGCCGCCCTCCACGGCCCAGAACTGCGGGCTGCCGCCCGGCACTTCGGCCGCCGCCGCTTCCTGACCCTGACCGCCGCCGCCGCGGCCCTCGCCTTCGCCACCCATGTCCCCGCGCGGGGCGCGGCCGCCGCCCGCCGGCTCGACCCGGCGAGGATCTCCGAGGACCCCTTCACGCTGGGCATCGCCTCCGGCGACCCGCTGCCCGACTCCGTGGTCCTGTGGACGCGGATCGCTCCGGCGCCGTACGAGCCGGGCGGCGGCCTGGCCGGGCAGAGCGTCGCCGTCGAGTGGGAACTCGCGCAGGACGAGGGCTTCGGCCTGGTCCTGCGCAGCGGGACCGCCCTCGCCCTGCCCGAGTACCACCACACCGTGCACGTCGACGTCACCGGCCTCGACGCGGGACGGCCGTACTACTACCGGTTCAGGACGGGCGCCTGGATCAGCGAGACCGGCCGCACCCGCACCGCCCCCGCGCCGGGCACCGCCCCCGGCGCCCTCACCTTCGCGGCCGTGTCCTGCCAGGCGTACCACGACGGGTACTTCACGGCGCACCGGCATCTCGCGCAGGAGGACCTCGACATGGTCCTCCACCTCGGGGACTACCTGTACGAGTACCCGGTGAACTCGGCCGGCGGCGCGCGCGGCTACACGGACCGGATGCTGCCCGCGGTGTTCGACCGGGAGACCGTCACCCTGGAGGACTACCGGCTGCGGTACGCCCTCTACAAGAGCGATCCCGACCTGCGCGCCGCACACGCGGCCCATCCCTTCGTCGTCACCTGGGACGACCACGAGACGGAGAACAACTACGCCGGCGCCGTCGACGAGCACGGCAGCCCGGCGGCAGAGTTCCTGCTGCGCCGGGCCGCCGCCTACCGGGCGTACTGGGAGCACCAGCCGCTGCGCGCCGACCGGGCGCCGGTCGGACCCGACCTGCCGCTCTACCGGCGTCTGCACTGGGGCTCGCTCGCACAGTTCGACATCCTCGACACCCGCCAGTACCGCTCCGACCAGGCCTACGGCGACGTCCAGCACATCCCCGGCGCCGAGTCGGACGATCCGGCACGCACCATGACCGGCGCGGCCCAGGAACGGTGGCTGCTGGACGGCTGGCGGGCGTCCGACGCCGTATGGAACGTGATGCCGCAACAGGTCTGCTTCTCCCAGCGCAGACTGTCCACCGACGTGCAGGCCAAGATGTCGATGGACGCCTGGGACGGCTACCGCGCCTCCCGCGGCCGCATCCTCACCGGGGCGCAGTCAGCCGGGGTGCGCAACCTGGTCGTGCTGACCGGTGACGTCCACGTGGGCTATGCCTTCGACATCAAGGCAGACTTCGACGATCCCACGTCGCGAACGCTCGGCACCGAGATCGTCGCCACGTCCGTCGCCAGCGGCAAGGACGGCACCGAGCGGCCAGCCAACTGGCAGACCTACCTCACGGCCAACCCGCACCTGCGCTTCTACGACGGGCGGCGCGGCTATGTCCGGGTGCGGCTGACGCCGGACACGGCACGCGCCGACTTCAGGACACTGGCCGCGGTGACGACCCCGGGCTCCCCCGTCTCCACGGCGGCGTCCTTCGTCACGGAGGCGGGCAATCCGGGGCTGACGGCTGTGTGACGCCGGTTTCGCAACCGGTTTCGACAGCCGGTTTCGACAGCCGTATTCGCAATCGGTTTCGGCGCCGTTCCGAGACGTCGGTTGCGACACCGGTTTCGACGCTGTCCCCAGACGCTGTTTCCGACATCGGTTTCGACGCCGAGGGCACCCGGCGGTGCGACTCGGTCCTTTCGCCCGGCGGCAGGTCAGGACAGGGTGCAGGCCTCGCCGTTGAGGCTGAAGGCGTACGGTGCCGTGTTCTTGTTCTGCCAGGAGGCGAGGAAGCCGAAGGAGAGCGAACCTGCCGCCGGGACGTCCTTGTTGTAGTCGGCGGCGGAGGCGGTGACCCGCGGGCCGTTCTGCGCCACGGCCGCATCCCACATCTGGTCGACCCGCTGGCCGTCCCGGAAGGACCAGGCGACCCGCCACGAGTCGAGCGCCTCGGCGGTGGTCACGGTGACGGTGGCCTGGAAGCCGTCGGGCCACTGGTTGACGAGGTCGTACACCACCTCGCACGCCGCCGTACGTTCGGTGGGCGACGAGGTGCCCTGGGGTTCCGGGTCGGTCCGGGTCGTCGCCGAGGGCGTACCGTCGCCGGACGGCTTCGGCGAGCCGGAGGGCGTACCGGAAGGCGTCCCGGTGCCCGTGTCGGTCGAGGACGGCGAGGTGCCGGGCCCGGCGGACGGTTCCGCCGGGCTGTCGGCGCCGGCCACCGGCGTGCTGTCGGTGGGGTGGCCGCCCTTCGCGGAGTCGTCGCTCTCGCCGAAGGGCATCAGCGACACGGCGAGGGCCAGCGCGGAGACGAGGACGGCGGCCACGAGCAGGCCGTTGCGCAGGGTGCGCGCCTTGTTCGCGGCGGGGTCGCCCCACTCACCGTCCGGGTCGGGCGCGGGACGGCCGGCGCCCATCCGCACCTCGGCTGCGCGGCGACGGCGCTCCAGGTAGGCCAGTCCGCCCCAGCCGATCACGCCCTGGGCCAGCGCCGCGGGCAGCCCGCCGCCGTGCAGTCGCAGACAGGCCGCGGCCTCCGCGCACTCCACACAGGTGGCGAGGTGGCGGGAGAGGTCCTCGGGCGTCTCGGCGACGGGCGAGCGGGTGACGGCGTCCAGGAGCCGGACGTAGCTGCGGCACTCGGCGTCCATGGGCGTGTCGAGATGGTTGCGGTGGCAGCGGTCCCGGAACAGGCCGCGGACCTGGTTGAGTTCCTCCATCGCGGCGGCCGGGTCCAGCCCCTGCCGGCGGGCGACCGCGCGCAGTGGGAGCGCCTCCACCTCCGCCAGCCACAGCAGCGCGGCGTCCGGTTCCTGCATGTCACGCAGCCCGCGCAGGGCGATGGGCCGGCGCAGGGGCGGTCCCGTGTACCGGGCGGCCTTGCCGGAGTTCAGCCACAGGCGCAGGTCGGGGTCGAGTTTGTGGCCCTGTCCCGCGGCCTCCCAGGCGGCCGCCGTGGTGCGTACGGCCGTCAGCAGCAGGGGGATCCGGGGGAGCCGGGACGCGCGCCGGCCGGCTCCGTGCCGGGTGCTGTCCTCGGCCGCGCGGGCCTCGCGTATGCCGAGTGCGAACGCCTCGCGGGCCAGTTGGTTGGCCGCGGTCGACCCGGAGGTGCACAGGTCGGCGTACGACAGGGCGGCGTCCCAGCACTCGGAGAAGAGCGCGGCCTCGGCGGCGTCCTGGGGGGTCGGCAGGTCGGGCATGAGTCTCCTGCATCCACAAGCAAGGTCAACTCAACATGTCGGCAATGGAGTTGGGGGGAACCTCGCGGCAGAGCCAGAGCTTTTCACGACTCCCGCACAACTGACAAGCGCCCTGTTCAGATGTCAGGACGAATGTCATGACATGTGCCGGAGAGTACGGCCGCGTGGTTCACGACCGAGGTCTCCCGGACCATCAGTACGGGCGCGGACCGCCCTGCGACTCAACGCGGTGGAAATTATCGTGGAAGTTTTCTCAACCGCTGTCCGCACCTGTTACCGCCGGGACCGGATCAGGCCGGCGTCAAGACGCCGAAACGCGGTCCGGGCCCGTCGCGCACCGCCGAAACCCGTTTCCGGGCCCGTCGCGCACCGCCGAGACCCGGATCGGGTCGCTCTCAGACCGCCGAGGGCTCGTCCTTCGTGGCACCCTCCGCGGCCGAGGGCTCGTTCGCCGGCAGGCTGTCCATGAAGGAGCTGACGGAGAAGACGGCACGGCCGGGGCCGGGCGGGCCGTAGCCGGGGGGCGAGGACAGGCCGAACTCGTCCATGGTGGCCCGGTAGGCCTCCAGCAGGCGGATGTGGTACTCCAGCGGCGCGCCCTGGGGGTTGGCCTTGCCGAGCGGAGTGGTCGGCTCCGGGCACCAGGTGGTGAACCGCGGGGTGATGCCCTGCGACATGAAGAAACGCAGGCCCTCGGTGGTGGACGCGATCGCCTCGTCGACCGTGGTGAAGCCGAACGGCTCGGCCATCTCCACGCCCGCCACGAAGTTGGGAATGACGTTGCGCGCGCCGAAGATCTCCGCCGAGTCGAGAATGCGCTTGTGCCACTCGTCGCGGCCGACGTAGCGCTCCTTGCCAGGGCAGTACAGCTCGAACAGACGGCGGTCCCACACCTCGTAGTTGGGGTGGTAGATCTGCACCCCGTAGTCCTTGAAGCGCTGCACGTCGTCGCGCGGCAGGGCCTGGGCGACGACCTTGCCGATCCAGCGGCCCGGGAAACGCTCCTCGATGGCCTTGGCGTAATGGCCGTAGAAGTCCGCCTCGTCACGCCCTGCGACCGTCTTGGTGATCGCGCCGCCGGTGAGTGTGTAGGCGGTGGAGACCTTCGCGGTGTCGTAACGGTCGATGATCTCAAGGGCTTCGAGGACCTCCTCGACGTCCTTGACTCCCGTGTACGGCCGGCCGGCCGCCTTGTGCTGGCGCCAGTTGTGGTTGATGTCGCAGTACTGGCACTCCTCCTTGGCTCCGAAGTACTGGCAGACCCGGAAGACCGTCAGGTAGATCAGGTATCCCCACTGGATGGTGGGGGCGACCTCCATGACGGACTTCCCGTTGGAGAGCTTGTGCCGGTAGTACTCGGGCATGGGCGGCACCCCGACGTCCGAGATGCGCTTGCCGTCGAGGTAGAGGCCGAGCAACCCGTCCGCGCCGGCTGCCACGCGGTACGGCGAGGCGGGGTTCACCCGGACGGAGACGACCGTGCGCCGCAGGCCGTAGGGACCGCCGATGAGGATGATCTCCTCCGGCGGGCGGCGCAGCGCGGCCTCGCCCAGCTCAGGGAGGGTGCCGTGGTCGAAGGAGAAGATGAAGTACGACTTGGGCTTGACCTCTCCGCCCTCGTTGTCGCTGAGCGCGGAGGGGTCGAAGGCCACGCCACCGCGCAGCAGGTCCTCCTTGAAGACGGCCTCCCGCGGAACATGCGGAAACCGCTTCATCAGATCCTCGACCAGCGCGGTACGGCTGCCCATCGTCTCTCCTCCCGGCTCAGGCGTACGACTCCTCACGGTATGCCCCCGGTCGCGCGGGGGCGGGGGCGGGGGGCCTCGTGTTGCCGGCAGGGTAGGTTCCACCTGGGAATTTCCTGGTTTCTCGATCTCCCCGGGAGGGCGACCGCATGGCCGAGACCGTGACCAACTGGGCGGGCAACATCACGTACACCGCCAAGGAGCTGCACCGTCCCGCCTCGCTCGACGCACTGCGTTCGCTCGTGGCGGCGAGTGAACGGGTGCGGGTGCTGGGCAGCGGGCACTCCTTCAACGCGATCGCGGAGCCGGGCGCGGACGGGGTACTGCTGTCGCTCGGCGCGCTGCCCGCCGAGGTCGAGGTGGACCCGGCGGCGCGGACGGTGCGGGTCGGCGGCGGCGTGCGGTACGCCGAGCTGGCCAGGCGGGTCCACGCGCACGGGCTGGCGCTGCCCAACATGGCCTCGCTGCCGCACATCTCGGTGGCCGGCTCGGTGGCGACCGGCACCCACGGTTCCGGGGTGGGCAACGGTCCCCTCGCGGCGCCGGTGCGGGAGGTGGAGATCGTCACGGCGGACGGGTCCACCGTCGTGATCGGGCGGGGCGACGAACGGTTCGGCGGGGCCGTCACCTCTCTGGGCGCCCTCGGTGTCGTCACCGCGCTCACCCTGGACCTGGAGCCGGCCTTCGATGTCGAGCAGCAGGTGTTCACCGAACTGCCCCTTGACGGGCTGGACTTCGAGGCGGTCGCGGCGGCCGCGTACAGCGTGAGCCTGTTCACCGACTGGCGGTCGCCCGGGTTCCGGCAGGTGTGGGTCAAACGGCGCACCGACCAGGCACAGGCCGACTTCCCGTGGGCGGCGCCGGCCACCGAGGCGCTGCATCCGGTGCCGGGGATGCCCGCGGTCAACTGCACGGAGCAGTTCGGGGTGCCGGGGCCGTGGCACGAGCGGCTGCCGCATTTCCGCGCGGAGTTCACGCCGAGCAGCGGGAACGAGTTGCAGAGCGAGTATCTGCTGCCGCGCGAGCACGCCGCCGCCATTCTGTATGCGATCGACGGTATCCGGCAGACGGTCGCCCCCGTACTGCAGACCTGCGAGGTACGGACCATCGCCGCCGACGAGCAGTGGCTGAGCCCGGCCCATGGACGGGACTCCGTCGCCGTGCACTTCACCTGGACCGACGACACGGCGGCCGTGCTGCCGGTGGTGCGGGAGCTGGAGGCCGCACTGGAACCGTTCGAGCCGCGGCCGCACTGGGGCAAGGTGTACGAGCTGCCCGCCTCCGTGGTGCGCGGACGGTATCCGCGGATCGACGGCTTCCGGGCGCTGGTCCGGGAACTGGATCCGGCCGGCACGTTCACCAACGCCTTCGTGCGCGACGTCCTCGGCAGGTGAGCAACCGCTTCCCGGCCCGACTTTGTAAAGCCCCTTTCCTAACCCCTTGTCGAAGTGCGGCGTACGTCATAGCCTGACGCGGCACTGGTGCCAGCGCCGGTGCCGGTGCCGTCCCGGCCTCGGCACGTCGGCGTACCGGTCTGCTGGTTGCCGGTGCCGGTCCGCCCGGCTACCGGTCCTCGGTTGCTGGTCCGTCGACTGTCGGTCTGCCGGCCGTCGGTCTGCCGGTCGTCGGCACGGAAGACAGGGGCCCCCGGTGAAGCGCACCTCACGTGACATCCGCACCGCGAACCGCTACGAGGTGCTGCGCCAGATCATCGCCCGGTCCCCCACCTCCCGGCAGGAGCTGGCCGCGGCCTCCGGCCTCAGCCTCGCCACTGTCGCCACCCTGGTCGGCGAACTGCTCGACCTGCGCATGATCACGGAGGTCGGCTTCGAGGACTCGGCCGGCGGCCGGCCCCGCGGCCTGGTCGCCGTCAACGCCGCCGGGGGCGCGCTCATCGGCGTGGACATCGCGGAGACGTACGTCCATGTCGAACTGTTCGACCTCGCACTGACCGTACTGGCCCGCGCCGAGGAGGACATCCGCCCCGGCGGGAGCCGTCCGGAGCAGGTCGTCTCGCATGTCGCCGCGGCGGTGGGCTCGGTCGTCGCGCAGGCGGGCGTCGAGGCGGCCCGGGTGCTCGGTGTCGGTGTGAGCGTGCCGGGTCAGGTGGACCGGGGCACCGGGATCGCCGAGTACGCGCCCAACTGGGACTGGCACGACGTCCCCATGCTCGACCTGCTTGGCGAACACATGGCGTACCCCTTGCACTTGGACAACCCGCTGCGCGCCTGCGCGGTGGCAGAGCTGTGGTTCGGCGCCGCGCGAGGGCACGGGGACGCCGTCGTCGTCAACCTGGGCACCGGGGTCGGTGCGGGGCTGGTGCTGGGCGGGGGCCTGCACCGGGGAGTCAGCAACAGCGCGGGCGAGTGGGGGCACACCACGCTCGTGCTCGACGGACGGCTGTGTCACTGCGGCAACCACGGCTGCGTGGAGACGTACGTCGGCGCGCCCGGCATCATGCAGAATCTGCGCGAACTCAGCGCACACAGCCCGATGTTGCATCCGGAGGACCAGACCGCCACCGTCGACGCCCTGGCCCGCGGGGTCGCCGAGGGCGATCCGGTGGCCGTCAAGGTCGTCCGGGACACCGCCCGGTATCTGGCCGCCGGCATCGCCGACCTGGTCAACCTCCTCAATCCGGAGGTCGTCGTACTGAGCAGCTGGGTCGCCGCCCGGCTCGGCGAGCCCCTTCTCGACGAGGTCCGCGAGGCCGTCGCCCGGCATGCGCTGCGGCGTCCGCTGGCCGCCACGGAAATCGTTCTCTCTCCGATTCCCACCGACCCGGTCTGCCTCGGCGCGGCGACGTTCGCACTCGAAGGGGCGCTGCAATCGGTGGGGCAACGCAACGCGCAACGCGCTGTGTCCAGCAGGGGACGCAGGGCGCCGACCGCCTGAGCGTGGACGGTTCCGAAACCTGTTCCAAGGCCTGTTCCTGAGCCTGCTCCCGGGCCTGTTCCGCCTTTTCCGGGCCCGCCCCGGGTGCCGCTGAGCCTTCACGCACCTCGTGACCGGCCGTTTCCGAAAAGCGCCGCGCCACCGCTCTTCGAAGCCCGCTTCACCCCTCACGGACATCCAGTGGGGCAACGTCACCGAGCCGTTCGACGACACGACGATCGGCTTCGGCCAGGCCCTGTGGAACGCGATGGTCGTCGGTGTACTGCATACCGTCGGCACGCTGTTGGTGTGCTCCCTGGTGTGCTCGCTGGTGTGCTCCCTTTCCGACTACGGCCTGGCCCGGATCCCGTACCGGCACGCCAACAAGGTCTTCCACGGCGTTCCGTTGTCGCTGATGGTGCCCACAGTCGGCATGTTCGTGCCCGGATTCGTCCTGGTGTCGTCCCTCGGCTGGACCGACTCCGACCGCGGCCTGATCATTTCGGGCCTCTTCAGTGGTTTCACCTGCCTCCCGTTCCGGCAGTACTTCCTGGGGTTCCCCAAGGAGCTGGAGGAGGCGGCGCGCGTGGACGGGCTCGGATACTGGGGCGCGTACCGGCGCGCCGCCGTCCCCAACTCCCTGAACCTCCTCGCCGCGATCGCGACCATCACCTGCATCAACGGCTGGGACCCCTTCCTGTGGCCGCTGGTCATCGGACAGGACCCCAGCGCCGGGACGGTGCAGGTCGCGCTGTCGTCGTACATGACCAACCGGACCGTCGACTACCACCTGATCTTCACGGCCACGGCCATTTCCATCCTGCCCCTGCTGCTCGTCTTCCTCTTCCTCCAGCGCTTGCTGGTGCAGGGGATCGCCCAGACCTGCATCAAGGGCTGAGCCAAGGAGACCGATGTCTTTGCGTACCTCCTCCCCCGTCCCCGGCGCCGTTCAGACGGGGCGTGCCCCGTCGGCCGTGTCCTACGTCGAGGACGTCTCACCCGGCTCCGGGGCTCTCCCGCCCCGCGCCTGGTATGCGGCGTCCGACGCAGCATCCCTGTCGCTCAACGGCAGTTGGCGCTTGCGACTGTCGGCGACGGCCGACGCGCAGGACGAGTCGTTCGCCGCGGCGGGCTACGACGCCGGGGACTGGGCAGAGGCCACCGTCCCCGGTCACTGGGTCCTCCAGGGGCACGGCTCGCCCATCTACACCAACCACCGCTATCCCTTCCCGGTCGACCCGCCGCGGGTGCCGACCGAGAACCCGACGGGCGACCATCTGCGGGTCTTCGACCTGCCCGAGGACTGGCCCGCCCTGACGGAGGGCGGCGCGGTCCTGCGCTTCGACGGCGTGGAGTCCTGTGCCCGGGTCTGGCTGAACGGCACGGACATCGGCGAGTTCAAGGGCTCGCGGCTACCTCACGAGTTCGCGGTCGGCCATCTGCTGAAGACTGTCGGCAATGTACTGGCGGTCCGGGTCCACCAGTGGTCGGCGGGCTCGTACCTGGAGGACCAGGATCAGTGGTGGCTGCCGGGCATCTTCCGTGACGTGACGCTGCTGCACCGCCCGGCGGGCAGCGCCCTGGACTTCTTCGTGCACGCCTCCTACGACCATGTGACGGGCGAGGGCACGCTGCGCGTCGACTCCGACGTCGAAGGGCGGGTGACCGTGCCCGGCCTCGACATCGATGTCGCGACGGGCGAGCCGGTGACGGTCCCCGTCGAACCGTGGAGCGCCGAGACACCCCGGCTGTACGACGGCGAGCTGGTGACGGAGGGCGAGCGGATCCCGCTGCGCATCGGTTTCCGCACTGTTTCCCTGGAGGACGGCCTGATCAAGGTGAACGGCACGGCGGTGCTGTTCAAGGGCGTCAACCGGCACGAGTGGCACCCCGTTCGGGGCCGCGCACTCGACCTGGAGACGATGCGCGAGGACGTGCTGCTGATGAAGCGGCACAACATCAACGCCGTCCGCACCTCCCACTACCCGCCGCACCCCGCCTTCCTCGCTCTGTGCGACGAGTACGGCCTGTGGGTGATCGACGAGTGCGACCTGGAGACTCACGGCTTCGTCGAACAGGACTGGCGCGACAACCCCGTCGACGACGACCGCTGGACCCCAGCCCTCCTCGACCGCGCCGCCCGCATGGTCGAACGGGACAAGAACCATCCCTCGGTGGTGATCTGGTCGCTGGGCAACGAGGCCGGCACCGGCCGCGGCCTGACCGCCATGGCCGCGTGGATCCACGGCCGTGACACCTCGCGCCTCGTCCACTACGAGGGCGACCCCGACTGCCGTGACACCGACATGTACTCGCGGATGTACACCTCCCACGACGAGGTCGAGCGCATAGGCCGGGGCCTGGACGGCGGGACCGGGCGGCGGCGCCGGCTGCCCTTCATCCTGTGCGAGTACGGCCACGCCATGGGCAACGGACCCGGTGGACTCGCCGACTACCAGCGGCTGTTCCAGGCGCACGAGCGCCTCCAGGGCGGCTTCGTGTGGGAATGGATCGACCACGGCATAGAGGACAGCCGTTACGAATACGCTTACGGCGGCGATTTCGGCGAGGAGTTGCACGACGGGAACTTCGTCTGCGACGGCCTGCTCTTCCCGGACCGGACCCCGTCACCGGGGCTCATCGAGTACAAGAAGGTCATCGAGCCGGTCCGGATCGAGGGCGACGGCTCGGACGGCACGGTGCGCGTGACGAACGCGTACGACTTCACCGATCTCTCCCACCTCGCCTTCGAGTTCTCGTACCAGGTGGACGGATTCCCCACGGGTGCGCACACGCTCGCCGTGCCGCCGCTCGCACCGGGTGAGTCGGCGGAGGTCAAGCTGCCCGCGACCGCGCCCGACGGCAAGGGCGAGGAGGTCCAGTGGACGGTCCGCGCGCTGCTCGCCGAGGACACACCCTGGGCGGGCCGGGCCCACGAGGTCGCGTGGGCACAGAAGACCGTCACGCCCCGCGGGCCCCTGCCGGTGGCCACCGGTGCCCGGCCCGCGGCCGACGGCGACCGGATCACGCTCGGCCCGGCCCGCTTCGACGCCCGCACCGGTGACCTGCGGTCCCTCGGCGGGGTGGACGTCACCGGTCTGCGCCTGGACGTGTGGCGCGCCCCCACCGACAACGACGAGGGCGCGTCCTGGCAGGACGACACCCGGTACGGCGTGCTGTGGCGGCAGCTGGGCCTGCATCGCATGCAACACCGTGTGGACGCCGTCGAGTCGGGCGAGGACGCACTGACGGTACGGACCCGGGTGGCGCCGGCCGGCGCCGACGTGGCCCTGCGGACGGCGTTCCGCTGGACGTCCGACGGTACGCGACTGCGCCTCACCGTCTCCGTCGCGCCCGAGGGCGACTGGAAGGTGCCGCTGCCGCGGCTCGGCGTCCGCTTCGGGCTGTCGGCCGCGGCCACGGACTTCGCGGCCTGGTTCGGCAGTGCCGGCGAGGCGTACCCGGACACCAGGGCCGCGGCGAAGCTCCTTCAGTGGGACGCGAGCATCGACGAACTGCAGACGCCGTACGTCCGCCCGCAGGAGAACGGCGCCCGCGCCGACGTCCGTTGGGCGGAGATCGGCGGACTGCACATCGAGGGCGACCCGGAGTTCTGGTTCAGCGCCAGGCACTGGACGAACGAACAGCTCGACGCGGCCCGGCATCGCACCGACCTGGTGCCCGGCCCGACCGTGTGGGTCAACCTCGACCACGGACAGCACGGCATCGGCTCCCAGTCATGCGGTCCGGGCCCGCTGCCGCGGTACTTCCTGAACGCCGGCCCCGCCGCATTCTCCTTCGTGTTCACGGAGACCGACTGAACCGGCGGCGCCGACAGTGACGTCGGCCGGCCGGGTGACGACCCGGCCGGCCTCGGCATCGACGGCATCCAACTGTACGCCGCAGCCGCGCAGTTGGCGGTCCGGGCGGTGCGGGCTTCCTGACGTTCGGCCTTCCGCGCGCCGTCGTCACCGACCTCCCGGCCGCCGACCTGACCGGCCATGACACCGCGGTCCCTCACCACTGGCGGCTGCGTCACCGCCGCTGGAGCTGCCGGCCTGCCTCACGGCACGGCCGCTCCGGCGGTGGAGCCTCGGGCACTGCTCAGGGGTGAACGGGCGAGGCGAAGGCGCGGGCCGGGGCACGGATGACGAAGGCGGTGAGGCCTTGCTGCGGGCGCGCCGGAGCCGGGCTCCTCACTCGGCGCGGTAGGCCCGCAGGAACGCCGCCACACCGCCGGTGATCAGCCGCTCCGTCTCCGTCTCGGGCAGGGGCCGTACCCCGTAGTGGGACAGCTGGGTGAGGGTGTGGGAGGTCAGCGCCATGAAGTGCGTGGCGGCGAGGGCCGCGTCCCCGTGCACGTCGAGGAGGCCGGCCTCGGCGAGGGCCTCCAGCGTCTGCGTGAAGGCCTGCCCGACCGGCGCGGGCCCGGCCTCCCGCCACGCCTCGAGCACCTCCGGCGGAACGTGGTCGGCCTCGGCATGGATGTGGCGGACCAGGGCGAAGTGGTCGGGATGGTCTGCCATGAGCCCGACGAAGCCACGCGCCAGGACGATGAGGTCGCGTTCGAGGTCCTCCGGGTGCGGCGGCCGTTCAGGGTCCAGCACGGCTTTCAGCAAGGCGAGTTGGGCATCCTTGACCGTGCTCGAGGTCCAGGTGACGACGGTGCGGAACAGTTGGGCCTTGCCGCCGGGGAAGTGGTTGTAGAGCGTGCGCGTCGACACGGCGGCCTCGGCCGCGAGCGCGTCGACGGAGGCGCGCGCATAGCCCTCCCGGCCGAACACGGTGCAGGCGGCGCCCGCCAGCGCGACCCACTTCTCCACCTTGCGGGCCGGGAACTCGCGTCGCGCCTTCTCCAGCCACGCCTCATTGGTGCTGCCCACGCTCAACTCCTCACGCATGACGAGGGACTAGGTCCGACGGACTAGGCACAACGGACGTTGTACGTACTACAACGCTCGTTGTAGTTTACCGAACGTGAAGCCGCGGTCGCGCGGCAGTCCGCCCCGACGGGGCCTGGGCAGAAACAGGGGGAAACCCATGTCCGTATCCACCACCACCGGTCGCGAGGCTCCGCTCCGCATCGCCGTCATCGTCGGCAGCGTGCGCGAGGGCCGGCAGGGCCGGGCCGTCACCGACTGGTTCCTCGGCGCCGCCGCCGGCCACGACGACCTGTCCTTCGACGTCGTCGACCTCGCCGACCTCGACCTGCCGCTCGTGATGCCCGGCTGGGGCGGCACACCGGCGCCCGAGACCGTGGCCGCGCTGGCCGGGGTGTCGCCGAGGCTGGCCGCCGCCGACGCGTTCGTCGTCGTCACGCCCGAGTACAACCACAGCTTCCCCGCCGCGCTGAAGAACTTCGTCGACTGGCACCACCCGGAGTGGCAGGCCAAGCCGGTCGGCTTCGTCTCCTACGGCGGACTGGCGGGCGGCATCCGCGCTGTCGAGCAACTCCGGCTCGTGTTTGCCGAGTTGCACGCCACGACCGTGCGGGACTCGGTCAGTCTGCACGGGCCGTGGTCCGGCCTCGGCGAGGACGGCGCACCCCGGGACGCCGCCGTGTGCGAGGGCGCCGCCAAGGGCATGCTCAGCCAGCTGGCGTGGTGGGGCCGGGCCTTGCAAACCGCTCGCGCGGCCCACCCCTACCAGGGCTGAGGGGCGGCAAGACGTCCGCGACCGAGGCCACCGGAGGAGACGTCGGCACAGGGCGGGACACGCCCGGCGCCTCCTCGGCGGCCCTGAACCGCACGCTCCTCGTCGTCATCGTCGGCTCCGTGATGTCGGTGCTCGACATGACTATCGTGAACGTGGCACTGCGCAGCCTGTCGGAGACGTTCGGCGCGCCCCTGGAGACGATCCAGTGGACCGTAACCGCTTACACTCTGGCGCTGGCCGCCGCGGTCCCCACGGCCCCTTGGATGATGGCCCGGGTCGGCGCCAAGCGTGCCTACCTGACCGCACTCACACTGTTCTCGCTCGGCTCGCTGCTCGCGGCGTGCGCCTGGGACGCGCCCAGCCTGATCCTGTTCCGCGTGGTGCAGGGCCTCGGCGGCGGGCTGCTCATGCCGGTCGGGATGGGCATGGCGATGGCCGCCGCCGACCGGGAACGCTTCGGCCGCACCATGGCCTGGCTCGGCCTCCCGGTGCTGGTGGGTCCCGTGGCGGGTCCGGTCCTCGGCGGGTGGCTGCTCGACGTCGCCTCCTGGCACTGGATCTTCCTGGTCAACCTGCCCATCGGCGCGGTGGCCCTCACGCTCGCGGTGAAGCTTCTGCGCCCCGACGCACCCCGCGGTCCGGGCCAGGTGCCGAAACTGGACGTCCCCGGTCTGCTGATGCTGTCGCCCGGTCTCGCACTCCTGCTGTACGGGCTGGCCAGGGGAGGCGAGGGCGGCGACTTCACGTCCCTGGGCACGCTGTTGCCGGCGCTCGCGGGAGCAGCGCTGATAACCGGTTTCGCACGACGTTCCCTGACCACCCGTCACCCCCTGCTCGACCTTCGTCTGCTGAGCGACCGGACCTTCGCTGTCGGCATGGGCACGCTCACTCTGTTCACCTGCGGCTACTTCGGGTCGATGCTCCTGGGGCCGGTGTACTGGCAGGAGGTGCGGGGCTTGAGCGCGACCGCGACAGGTCTGCTCGGGGCACCCGTCGGGCTCACCATCGGCACGACGATGCAGATCGCCGCGCGCCGGGTCGACAGGGTCTCCCCACGCCGCTTGATCCGGACAGGAATCGTGACCGGGGCCCTCGGCATGGCCCTCACCGGCCTGCTGACCGGAGTGGAGAACGTCCCGGCCTGGCAACCGCTGCTCGCCGCCATGCTGATGGGCGTCGGGTCCGCAATGGTCCTCATGCCGACGACCACCACCGCGTCCCGCGAACTGCCGAGGGAACGCATGGCCGCCGCGGGAACCGCGCTCAGCATCAACACGCAGGTATGCGCTTCCATCGGCACCGCCCTCATCTCCGTCGTCCTGGGCACGACCGGCCTCGACCCAGCCGGCTTCCGCACCGCCTACCTCGTTGCGGCGGGCCTGCTGGCCCTGGCGCTCATACCGGCGGTGCGCCTGCCGGGTCGGCCGGGGGCCTGAGGGCCGGGTCGGCCGGCGGTCTGAGCCCGGGTGGGCTGTGGCGCGGGAGGGCAGGGCGGGCGGAGGACCCGCGTGAGACGTGCGGGACACGGCGGTTGTCTGGCCCAGAACGCTTCCCGCGCCAGACCGGCGCCGAGCAGCCCGGCGCGGCGCAGCAACGACCGGCGGGATCCCTGTTCGGGGCTGAGGGCCTCGTCGGGGACAGAGGCGTCGAAGGCGGCGGACAGCGCGGGGGCCGCCCCGTGGTCGTGGTGGCGCTCGTGGCCGTGATGGTGGTGGCCGTGCCCGTGTCCCAGGGTGTCCTCCCGGTTGCCGCTGCCTTCCGCGGCTGCCTTCGCGGCGCGTGCACGCCGCGCGAGGAGGATCGAGGCGAAACGTGAACTTTGAACGACCACGAGGTGAGCGGGGGCCGACCCGGACACGGCAGCTCGCCCCGTCTCTAACTGTTCCCTCAACTGACCTTTCGCGTCACACTGATTGCCACCGAACCTGAGCAGCATTCACCTTTCTTCACACTCCGCCCCGACCGGGAGAGACCCCCACATGAGACGACGACTCCTCGGCACCCTCGCGGCCGCTTCCCTGGCCCTCACCGGCCTTGCGGCCACGGGCGCGACGCCCTCCGCGGCCACCACCTCCGCCGCGCCCGCCGCGGCGGCCACCACCGGTTCGTTCAACGTCCTCACCTACAACGTCGCAGGCCTGCCCGAGGGCCTGAGTTCGGGCAAGCCGGCGACCAACACTCCGCTCATCTCTCCGCGGTTGGGAGCGTACGACATCGTCAACGTCCAGGAGGACTTCAACTACCACGCGGCCCTCTACGCGGGTGACAACCATCCCTACCGGACCGCGACAAGCGGCGGCGTGCCCTTCGGTGACGGCATGAACACCCTCTCCGACTACGCCTTCGAGGACTTCGAGCGGGTGCGGTGGAACGCCTGCACCGGCACCAACTGCCTGACCCCGAAGGGTTTCTCGCTGGCCCGGATACGCCTTGCCGAAGGCGTTTTCCTGGACTTGTACAACGCGCACACCAACGCCGACTCGACGGACGACGCGATGGCCGCCCGCCGCGCCAACATCCAGCAGCTGTCCACCTTCATCCGGGCGAACTCCGCCGGCAACGCGGTGATCGTGATGGGTGACACCAACACCCGCTACACCCGCGCCGACGACAACATCCGCACCCTCGTCGCCGAGAACGGGCTCACCGATCCCTGGGTGGAACTGGTCAAGGGCGGTACGCCGCCGGCTCAGGGCGCGGACCCCCTGCTCTGCCCGACGACGGCCCCGGCGAACGACTGCGAGGTGGTGGACAAGGTCCTCTACCGCGGCAGCAAGCTCCTGTCCCTGGACGCCACCCGCTACCAGAACGAGTGGGCGGCATTCCTGGACTCCGCGGGAGGCAACCTCTCCGACCACTTCCCGCACACGGTGGAGTTCACCTACACCCTCAACTCCACCCTGCGGGCCAGCGACTTCTTCGGCGGCCCCCACGGTACGGCGTTCAGCGACGCGGACGACCTGCCGGCCACCCCGTCTCCCCGCACCCTCACCCTGCGCGGCGCTTCCCGCGTGGACGCCGTCTCCCTGACCCACGACGGCGGTACGGCCCTCACGCACGGCGGCACCGGCGGCACCGCCACGTCGCTGACCCTGGCGGCGGAAGAGCACCTCACCTCCGTCACGTTGACGCAGGGTCAGAAGGACGGCCGTACCCGCATCTTCTCGGCGTCCTTCACGACCGACAAGGGCCGCACCCTGTCGAGCGGGACGGCAGGCTCCGACACCAGGACCTTCACCGCCCCGTCCGGCTGGCAGATCGTCGGCTTCACGGGCCGTGCGGGCGCGGAGGTGGACAAGCTGGGCCTGGTGTACGCACCGATCGGCTAGGTGCCGCGGTCGGGGTGTCGCCCACCGGTCAGGCAGACGGCGCCCCGGTCCCGCCAGGGTCCCGAGTCCCCGAGCCCGCAATCCCGGTCGCGACCGGGTCACCCGGCTGCCACTCGTGCGAGGTCCACTCGGGGTGTGGGCGACCGACGGGACGGCGCGGGCAGGCGGTTCTCGCCACAGTGGGATTCTGCGGGACTGCCCCGGAAGCGCCCGGGCCGTCTCCGCCCGGCGCCCCACCACCACTCGTCGGCGAACGGTGCCGCCGAGAACCGTTGCGCAACCGGTTGCCGTACCGCCTCGACCGGCCGGTCGGGGTCAGATGCGGGACACCGTGCCGCAGTCGGAGAGGCTCTCCTCGAAACCCTTGCTGCGGTCGTAGGGGTCCTTGGTCGGACCCGTGGGTGACGGCACCGTGGGTTCCGCGCTCGGAAACACAGGATGCAGAAAACCGTCATGGACGTCGCAGGCGTCGTTACCGAAGTCGCCGTTGTACTCGACGAGGGTGAGCCGGCCGGGGGCGGCGTCGTACTTGGCGGGGTCGGGGAGTTCCGCATGGAGGATGCGACGCACGATCGTCCGCGTCACCTCGGTGCTGCCGTCCGCCCGGGAGACCGGATAGACGAAGGTGTAGTCGGCGTGCACGGCGACGCCGGCGTACTTGCCCTTCTTGAACGTCATGTGGCCTCGTGTCTTGACCAGGTCACCGACGAGCCGCACCTCGTCCGGATCGAAGCGGCTGAAGAGTCCGAGCGGGTCGTGCTCCTCGTCCGGGGAACGCAGGGAGCCGTTCAGATCGTCCAGCAGGTCGGGCTGGCCCGGGTCGAGGACCGACAATGCGGCCCCGGGCCGCTCACCGCGCAGGGTCCGGCGGTCGAGATTCGCGCCGACCAGCAGCTTCTTCGTCAACTCCAGCGCCTGCGCGACGCGTTCCTCTGAGATCGAGCCCACGGCCTTGGCTGCGGGCAGGACGATCCCGGCCTCACCGTCACCCCAGCCGACAGCCGGCGAGCCGGCGAACGGCCGGTCGAGGGTGGGGACTTCCTCCGGCGCCGGGCCGGGCGCGGCGGTGGGAGCAGCCGTCTCCGCCGGCAGTGACACCGTCTCGTCCTTCGGCTGCCCCGATCCGAAGGGGTCGCCGGGAAGCAACGACGGCTTCAGAGAGACCGCCAGCGCACAGAGAGCCAGGGCAACGCCCACGAACGGCCACACCTTCCGCCGACGTCCGGCGGTCGCGGCCGGGCCGGGGCGCCACGGCTGGGGCCCCTCACCACGGGCGTCCTGCTGCCGGAGGCGCTCGGTGACCATGCGGGCACGAGCGGAGGGCTCCTTCGGCGCCAAATGTGCCGCGCCGCGTTCGCTCTCCTCGAGGAAGGCCCGAAGTTCGTCGTCGGATATGGACGAGCCGTCATTGCCGGATCCATCAGGGGATCTGCCGACCACCAGCAAGCGCCTTCCCATGTTCACGAGCAAGGACGAAGTAAAGGACCTAGTAAACGATCTCTCAGTGTTCCACAGGTCGCTCGCCTGTTTGAGGCGAGACGAAGCGAGGCGAGGCGAAGCGAGACGGAGATGGGCGACACGAGACGAGCGACCGCGACCGCTCCGCATCCAGTGCGAAGCGACCGCGTCGAGACAGCCCATAGGATCGTTCTGACCCGCCAAGGCCTCCTACGAACAAGGCGCCTCCCATGCCCCGAGCCGGCCTCACTCCGGACCTCCTCGTCGAGGCCGCCGCCGACCTCGCGGACGAGGCCGGGTTCGACAACGTGACCCTCTCCGCACTCGCCCGCCGTTTCGGCGTCAAGGACGCCAGCCTGTATTCCCATGTCAAGAACATCCAGGACCTGCGGACCCGCCTCGCGCTGTACGCGGGCGCGGAGATGATCGACCGGATCGCCCTGGCCGTCGCGGGCCGCGCCGGAAAGGAGGCACTCGCGGCCTTCGCGGGTGCCTACCGCGAGTACGCGCTCCAGCATCCAGGACGGTACGCCGCCACCCAGATCCCCATGGACCAGACCCTGGTCGCCGAGGCCAGGTCCTTCCGCCGCACCGCCGACATCACATACGGCATGCTCCGCGCGTACGGCCTGGAGGAACCCGACCTCACCGACGCGGTACGACTGCTGCGGAGCACGTTCCACGGTTACTGCGCCCTGGAGGCCGGCGGCGGTTTCGGCGCTTCTCGCGATGTCCAGCGCTCGTGGGACAAGGCGATCGACGCTCTCCACACGGCCCTGACGCACTGGCCCGGCAGCGAGTGACCGACATCCTCGGGTATCGCTTCGGAGAAGAGCGGGGCGAAATCCAGGAACAGAGGAATGCCGTTACCAGCGCGGCACCCGCTGTCGGGGCGCGTCGGCCATGGAGCCTTCAGCCCGCCTGCTCGGCGCGCTCGGCCGCACTGCGCTCCACGCAGAACTCGTTGCCCTCCGGGTCCGCGAGGACCGCCCATCCCGTGCCGTCCGCTCTGCGGCGGTCGTCCACGAGGGTGGCACCGAGGGCGAGCAGGCGGTCGACCTCTTCCTCGCGGGTGCGGTCCTGCGGCTGGAGATCGAGGTGGATCCGGTTCTTCGTCGTCTTGCGCTCGGGGACCGTCACGAAAAGCAGGCCGGCGCCTTCGATCAGCGCCTCCTCGTCGCCCGGGTTGTCGTCCGCGTGGAGGGGTTCGCCGAGGGCTGCGGACCAGAAGCTCGCCAGGCTGTAGGCGTCCGCGCTGTCGATCGTCATGTGACGGATCTTGGAAGTCATGCGGAGGATTCTTGTCCACCCGCCTCAGCGCGGCAACGGAGAAACCGCATCCGCCGGGAGGACCGGGCTCCGCCCCGGCGGCCGACGGTCCCACCGCCCGCCGGTCGCCGGTCGCCGGTCGCCGCGCATGACAACTCGCCTGTCGGACAACCCTTTCCGCAGTGGCGGCAACGACCCACCATGACAACTGCACGACGAATCACGTGCCACCGCCGGGTCCGCGCGGCCACCTGCGTCTCGTCAGCTGGAACGGCAGGGCGCAGAGTGCGGACACGGTCATGAACACCCGTATCACCGGTGACATCGGCGTCCTCAAGGACGGGACGCTCACCTGGGCGTACGCCCCCATGACACCGACCTACGCCATGCCGCTCACCGGCGCGTCCCCGACCACGACGACGCTGAAGGTGGCCCGCCTCAAGCCGTGAGGCTCCGGTCGAGAAGGCCAGGCCCGCGGCGCCGGCGGCGTCGGACGCGGTCGCTCACCCGTCCGTCGCCGCACCGGTGACCCGCACACCGTCCGAGGCGAGGTGCACCCGGACCTCGGGCTCTCCGCTCCAGCGGACATGGACGATCCCGTCCTGTGTCCGCACGGACACCAGATCCTCCAGTGGAACGGGGTCCGCCTCACCGGTGAGGCGGGCGAGGGCCACGAACAGCGAGTCGCCGTCCCCGGTCACGCCGGTGAGCGACTCGTCCAGCCCCGCGGCGGGCATGAGTTCGGCACGGACACCGTCCTCCTCCGCTGCCCAGCCGGTCACCCGCACCGGCGTTCCGGGTTCCGCGCCGGCCACCCGGTGCACCCGGACCTCCGCGGCCCCGCGGGCGAGCACCACACTGATCACCCGGGCTCCCCCGCCCGAGATGTGCCGCGAGGCCGCCCAGCCGTCCCCCACCCCCAGCGGTTCGATCCCGGTGCGGCCTGGATCGTCCCCGACGACCACGCTGTTGTCGTACGAGGAGGAGGGCGCCGTCACCGTCGAGTACGCGAGCCGCGTGTAGTGCGGGTCGTACCGCACATCCTCGCTGCCGTGGTTGTGGAGACGGACGACTCCGTCCGAACGGGTCGACTGAAGCAACCAGTTGGGCGCGGAAAGCGGGGTAACCGCATCCATCCGTTCCACCGGTCCGGACTCCTCCACCGCTGTCCACACCTCGTGCTCGGGCGGAAGCAACAGCCCCAGGAAGCCCTTGCTCGCCCAGTAGGGGGATGCCGGGCCGGAATATCCCTGCAGCACGTCCGGGTCGGGGCCGTGCCAGCCGAGGCTCAGCAGCCCACGTTCGTCGACCGCGCCACGCTGGAGGAAGTAGCGCAGCGCGCCCGAAGCCAGACGCCTGGTCTCGCCGGGCGGCAGCGGGGTGTGACCGGTCAGAGCTCCCAGCCACAGCGGGACCGTGGTGGCGAAGCGGTAGGTCAGGGAGCGTCCCTGGCGCATCGGGGCGCCGTCGCCGCCGAACAGCCGGGCGTAGTCCGTGAGGTGCCGCGAGAGCCGGCCGCCGTACAGGTCCAGCAGCCGGGGGTCGCCGTCGAGCCAGGCGTGCAGCACCGGATAGAGGTGCATCGCCCAGCCGTTGTAGTAGTCGAAGGCGCGTCCGGCGCCATCGGTGTACCAGCCGTCGCCGACGTACCACTGCTCGATGCGCTCCAGGCCGCGGTCGACCGCTTTGCGGGCAGTATCCGATTCATGGTCGATCGCATACAGAAAACCTCCGACGGTCACCGGGAACAACTCCCAGTTGCACGGCCACGGTTCGGCCGTCAGGGCGTCGCCCAGCCAGTCGGCCGCCCGCTCCCGTACGCCGTCGTCCAGCCGGTCCCAGAGCAGCGGACGGGTCAGCCGGAGCGCGAGGGCGATCGACGCCGCTTCGACCAGGGGCTGGCTACGGTCGCCGATGCGGGGCCAGGCTCCGGACACGCCCGCCGCGAGGCCGTCGGCGTAGCGCTCCAGGGCCGTCTCGTCACGCCGGAAGGCCGCGAGGAGCAGCGTGCGGGCGTAGCCCTCCAGGCCGTCGGAGAGGCGGCCGGACCAGCTCTGCCGGTCGCCGGGAAGGTGGTAGAAAGCGCGATCCTCCGTGGCGTACGGCTCGACGGCGGCCAGCAGGGAGTCGGCGGCCGACTCCCAGTGGTCTCGGGTGTAGCCGGTACGCGGGCTGAGGGTGTGATCGGGCGGGGGGAGATGCATCGCGGACTGCTTTCCTTCCGAACCGGGGCGGGGACGGGCCGGCGCCCGCGGCACCCCTGCGTCGGGCGGGCCGCGGGCCGCGGCCGGTGGGCGGCGGCGTTCCGCCGGCCACGGGGCAGGGCCTGGGGGCGTCCCGGTTCCGGTCGGGGCGCCCCCAGGGGTCTATCCCACCCGCACCAGGCCCTCCGGCACCAGATGCTGGGCGAGGAGTTCGTCACGGACCAGGCCCGCGTAGACGGTGGCGCCGTGTACGGAGGTGTGCGTGTTGTCCCGCTTCTCGTTGTAGAGGTACAGGGCCTTGGAGCCCTCCGCGCCCAGGGACTCCACCAGGGCCTTGGTCTTCGCCGTGAGGTCGATCAGCGGGACGTCCCGCGCCGCCGCGACCGAGCGGACGACGGCGGGGTGATCGACGCCGAGGCCGTTGACCACCAGGGCCGTGCCGTTGTTCAGCGTGCCGTCGGCGTTGAACCAGCGGCGCACGATCGGGGTGACGAGGACCGGCCGGCCGCCCTTCTCCCGGACGCCTGCGACCAGCGTCTCCAGGTTCGCGCGGTAGGTCGCCTCGTCGGTCGTCTTGTCGTTGTGGGCGAGCTGGATCATCACCAGGTCGCCGCGATGGATCTGTGGCTGGACGGTGGCCCACAGCCGCGGGTTCCCCAGATAGGTGACCGTACTCTCCCCGGAGTCCGCGTAGTTGGCGACGGAAACACCTTTCCGCAGGTATTGCGGGAGTTGCTGACCCCAGCCGGAGTAGGGGTCGCCGGGCTGGTCGCAGACGGTGGAGTCCCCGACGAGGAAGACCTGGCGGGTATGCCGGGCGGGGGTGACACGGATGTCGGCGAGGGCGGGCGCCGAGCCGCCGAGGACGAGGTCCAGGCCGGGGGTTCCGTCGACGCCGGTCGGCTCACCCTCGGGGGTGCGGACGTTCACGGTGAAGGTACGTGCGATGCGCTCACCGGCCGGGACGGCGGTCTCGGGGAGCAGGGAGCGCCGGGTCTCGCCGGAGATCGCGGTGCTCGACGCCGCCTCGCCACCGAGCAGGACCTTCACGTCGTACGTACCGGGCGGGACATCGAAGTGGCACGCGGTGCCGGTGCAGGCGGCGATGCCGAGTACCGGACTCCCGCCGTCATGGGCCTGGGCGGCGGGAACCGCCGTCAGGGCGGTGGTCAGGGTCAGTGCCGCCAGCACGGCGGGGGTGAAACGTCTCACATGCGGCTCCTCGGTCACGGGAACAGGACCTGGCGGAGGACCGTACCGCCTCCGGCAAGCGCTTTCTAGGTCTCGGGCCCATTTCACATGATTGCCAACCCCCAGCGAGCGAAAGCCCTTTCGCGAAATCGATTCAACTGCCACTCTGGCGAATCACCCGCACCCCCACACCTCCCGAAGGAGGCACCCCCATGTCCGGATCCGAGAGTCACCGCCCGGTCCGACGCCGCACCTTCGTCCTCGGCACCGCGGCCGCCGCCGGCACCGCCGCGCTCGCCGGTCCCCTCGCCGCCCCCGCCACCGCCGCCGCCTTCGGCTACACCGATGACGGCTCGAACTACGTCGTCGACACCGGAGCCAGCCTCGTCTTCAAGGTGAGCAAGACCAACGGCGACCTGACCTCGCTCGTCCACCGCGGCGTGGAGTACCAGGGCTACGGCGGCATGAACTCGCACATCGAGTCCGGGCTCGGCACTTCCACGGTGTCCGTCAAACAGTCCGGCACGACGATCCTGATCTCCGTCACGTACGGCACGCTGAAGCACTACTACGCGGCCCGCAGCGGCGAGAACAACGTCTACCTGTGGACCGACAAGGCCGACACGTCCGTTTCGGCAACCCGTTACATCCTGCGCGTGAAGAAGGGCCTGTTCCTCAACGACCAGCCCGACTCCTACACGTACACCACCAGCACCATCGAGGCCTCGGACGTGTTCGCGAAGTCCGACGGCCAGACCCGCTCCAAGCACTACTCGAAGCTGCGGGTCATGGACTACGACTACATCGGCTGGAGCGCCGGCGGCGTCGGCCTGTGGATCGTGCGCAGCAACCACGAGAAGGCCTCCGGCGGCCCCTTCTACCGCTCGCTCTTGCGGCACCAGAGCGCGGACGGCGGTGGCCTGTACGAAATCCTCTACTACGGCCAGAACCAGACAGAGGACCAGCGCTTCGGCCTCCAGGGGCCGTACGTCATCTCCTTCACGGACGGCGGCGCCCCCTCCTCGTCGCTGTTCCCGGGCACGCTGACCACGTCCTGGGCGGACTCGCTCGGCATCGCCGGGTACGTCGGCGCGAGCGGCCGGGGACGGGTCGCGGGCGTCGGCATCACCGGGCGGAACACGGCGTACCCGTACACGGTGGGACTCGCCAACGCGGCCGCCCAGTACTGGGGTTCGGCACGGGCATCGGACGGCTACTACTCGATCGGCGGAGTGCTGCCGGGGACGTACACGCTGACCGTCTACAAGAGCGAGCTGGCTGTATACAGTACACAGGTGACCGTGTCCGCCGGGTCGACGACCACCCTCAACTCGGTCGCGATCCCGTCCACGAACGACCCCGCAAACGCGAGCGCCATCTGGCGGATCAACGAATGGACCGGCTCCCCCAGCGGCTTCAAGAACGCCGACCTGATGACGTACGCGCACCCCTCCGACGTCCGGGCCACCTCCTGGACCGGCAACGTGGTCGTCGGCAGCGGCAGCGAGACCTCCGCCTTCCCCTGCTACATCTGGAAGGACGTCAACAGCGGTCTCCTGGTCTACTTCAAGCTCACCGCGGCCCAGGCCGCCGCCGCGCACACCCTGCGCATCGGCGTGACGACGGCCTACGCCAACGGCCGCCCGCAGATCGTCGTCAACGACAACTGGACCTCGGCCATCCCCTCCCCGCCCACCCAGCCGAACACGCGGTCACTGACCAACGGGTCCTACCGGGGCAACAACCACACCTTCACCTACAGCATCCCGGCGAGCGCCTGGCAGACGGACACCAGCCAGTACAACGTGCTGAAGATCAACGTGGTGAGCGGTTCGGGGGCGACCGGATTCCTCAGCGCGGGAACCGCTTTCGACGCGATCGACCTGCTCGCGTGATGCGCTGAGTCGAGGTCACGTTCCGCGCGTCCACTGCTGGTTCGTTCCTCCGTTGCAGGTGTACGTGATGACTGCGGCGGAGTTGGCGGTGGACGCGCCGTTCACGTCCAGGCACTTGCCGCTCGCGCGGGACTTGAGGTTGACATGGCTTCCGGACGTGGTGAGCGACCACTGCTGCGCGTTGGCCGAGGCGCTGCAGTTCTCCTGGGACACAGTGTTCGCGTTCTCCTGCACACACAGGGAGCTGCTGCGGACGACCAACTGGTAGTAACCGCTTCCAACCGACTTGAACCAGTACTTCTGGTTGCCACCGCCGTTGCAGTCGTACTGCTTGACCTGCGCGCCCTGCCAGAGGGACTGGCTGGTGATGTCGGCGCACTTGGCCGAGTGCCGGGCGATCAGCGTGTTGTACGTGGCGCTCGTGCCGGAGACCGTGCCCGCGGCCGTGTCGAGCGTGACCTCCGGGGACCAGGTCATGGACATCGAGGTCGAACTCGGGAAGGTCAGCGGCAGCCACACGTACCGGGAGTCGTTGACGGTCCCGCCGAAGGAGTTCCCCCACCGGTCACCCAGGTAGAGGTAGGAGGTGCCCGAACTGCCCTGCACCGGCAGGACGTACGCCGTCTGCGAGTTGAACGTCGTCGAGTCGCCGACGTTCGTCATCGCCGACCACGGGCCGGCCAGGGAGGTGGCGGTGGCGTACTGCTGCTGGTTGGGGTTCCAGCCGGTCGCACCCGAGGTCAGCATGAAGTAGACGTTGCCGCGCTTGAACAGCGCGGGCGCCTCACGGTGTCCACCGTGCCAGGGGTCGGCGACGAGACTTGCGATGCCGGTGTAGTCGGCGGTCAGCCGGTAGATCTGAAGGTCGTAGTTCTCGCGGGCGGCGGAAACCATGTAACCGGTTCCGTCGGTGTCGACGTACACCGTGATGTCGCGGGACATGTGCTGGCCGAGCGGCCGGAAGCTGCCCTGCCAGGCGTAGTTTCCGTCCACGGTGTCGGAGACGGCGACGGCGGCACGGGCCTCGCTGTAGTCGGTGCCGTTCTCCTTGTGCATCCACATGACGAACTTGCCGGTGGAGGCGTTGTACATGACCTTCGGCCGCTCGATGTTGGCGGTGGCCAGCTCGGGGTCGCTCGCCTCGGTCAGGACGTGGTTACGGAACTCCCAGTTCTTCAGGTCGGTGGAGCGGTAGGCGTCCACGTACCGGAACGTGTTGTCGGCGTTGCGGTTCTCGCCGAACCAGTAGTAGTAGGTCCCGACCTTGAGCACCCCGCCGCCGTGGGCGTGCACGGGGTTGCCCGAAGTGTCGGTGAACTGGGTGCCGTTGGCGATGGTCTGGGGCGCGGCCTGGGCCGGGCCGACGGTGGCGAGGGCGCCGGTCACCGCCAGACAGAGGGTGAGCAGAATCGCGTACGCACGTCTCATGTCACGCACTCTCCTTCACGGTGCCGGCGACGGGGACGCCGACTTCGGGGGTGCCGTCCGATGTCCAGGCACAGGCCTGGAGGTGGGCGCGGCGGTGGACGTGGGCCTGGGCGGCACGGGGGTTCGGCTCGGCCGGGGACGAGGGGTGGGGCTGCACTCGGCTGCCTCTCGCCTGGGGGTCGTTCCAGCCACGAACACCTTGAAATGTTCGAGACTGCGAACGGCATGTGGAATGACGAACGCCGAAAAGGTAAGGGCGCGTTACGAGGAGGTCAACGGGTCTGGCGAGACAAGACAGAAAGCCCTTTCGCAAGATTTTCCGCCCGGCCGGCAAGTTTCTGTTATCGCGCCTGTCCAGGACCGTCTCCGAGAACGTGCGCAGCCCTCTCCACACCACAGCAGCGGCCGCCGGTGCACTCGCCGCGGTCGCCGCCCTCCTGGCCACCGCTCCCCCGGCCTCGGCCGCCGGCGCCCGGGACGTCACCGCCGACGTCCTCGCGAACCGCGACGTGACCCTCACCGGCGACACGGCCGTCACCGTGCCACCGGGAACCACGACGTACGACGGCGTCTTCCGCGGGCGGGGAACGCTCACCGTGCGCGGCCGCGGGGCCCTCGTCCTGACCCGGGACAGCGACTTCACACTGCCGGACCCGCGGCAGCGGCAGACCGTGCGGACGCTCGGCGGCAACCACCCGTACGTGACGGTCACCCGCCCCGACCCGCCCGCGATCACCGTCGAGCGCGGCGCGACACTTCAGTACGGCGACGGCGGGACGACCGGGCTGATCGGCCACTTCCCGTACGACACCCCGGCGTTCCGGCTCAACCAGGACAACATCCGCGTCGACGGAACCCTGCGGCTCGCCCTGAAGAGCGCCTACAACCTCGGCACCATCAGCGGATCCGGGCTGATCACCCAGCCTCGGTTCCTCTGGGGCACCTGGGACCTCTCGGGCACCCACACCTTCTCCGGGGTGATCGACAACGGCACCCAGCTGAACGCCGGCCGCCCGGAGTACGCCACCTCCCTCCCCCGCGTGCGCAAGGTGCTCAACCAGGGCACGTTCACCGTCGACACCCCCCTGGGCCGGACGGTCACCATGGGCATGGACTTCTACCAGCGCGAGTACGGCAGCGACATCAACGTCCAGTCGCGGCCCGGCGGCCAGGTCGTGCTCACCGGCCGGTACAGCTGGTCGGACCGGGGCGGCGACACCGACCCCTCGCTCAGCGATCCCGCCCTGAACTGGACCCCGGCCCGCAAGAACGTCAACAAGCGCGGCACCAACATCAAGGGCGCGGACGTGCGGTGGGGTGACGGCACCACGAGCGAGATCTTCATGCCAGGCACCGCGGAAACCGTATACATCAACTTGCTGGCCGCCCGCTCCCGCTCGAAGCTGACCTTCGACTACAACGGCCCGGTGACGCTCGGGGCACCCATCGGCGGCGGCCGCTTCCACGACACGCTGGCCACACCCGGTGCCGGAGACATCGTCATCGCCGGCACCGAGGGAAACGACGTCACCTTCGCGGCCGCGCAGTACTACGACGGCTCGACGACCGTGCAGAAGGGCGCGGTACTGCGGCTGGGTTCGGGCGTGCCCGGGGGCGACGGTTCGCTCCTCACCGGGACGGACCGGCGGCGGATCGTGAACGACGGCACGCTCGTCGTGCGCAACACGAAGGCCGCCGTCACCCTGTCCCGGCTCGGCGGGAGCGGCTCGCTCGAGCAGGCAGGCACCGCGACGACGACGCTCACCGGATCGGCGATCACCTACACCGGGGCGACGACCGTCCGTAAGGGGACCCTCGCACTGAGAGACGGGGCGACACTCGTCAACAGCCGTTCCGTGCAGCTCGCCTCGGCGGGATCGCTGCTCGACGCGGGAGGTTCCGCACTGCGGGTGACCGGTGCCCTCGGCGGTTCTGGCACGGTGCGCGCAAGCGTGACGAACGAGGGCGTCGTCGCGGGCGGAGTGACGGTGAACGGTGACTACAGGCAGGCGGCCGACGGGGAACTCGTGCTGCGAAACGAACCGTTGCGCGTTTCCGGCAGGGTCCGGCTGGCCGGGACTCTCGACCTGGCGGCGGCCGGCAACACCCGCGCGCCGGAGATCACCGTCATCGACCACACCGGAACAGCTCCGGTCTCGGGGACCTTCGAGGGAATGGAGGAGGGCGACGAGGTGAAACTCGCCGAAACCGTCTACCGGATCAGTTACCGGGGCGGCGACGGCAACGACGTGGTCCTGACGGCCACCATCGCAAGCCCCTCCACCAAGGCGGCGGACCGGGCCTCGTCCGGCGAGGTCACGACCGAGGCCCGCAGTACCGCCGCCGCCGCCGACGGCGGCGGGCTGGCCTGGTGGCCGTACCTGCTCGCCGCGGGGATGCTGGGCGGGCTGGTGCTCCCGGTGACGCTGCGCAGCCGACGCGGTGGGCGGCGCGGGGG
>NZ_JARGEF010000061.1:0-36331 GCF_033794725.1 Streptomyces sp. ID05-39B
GGCTGGGGCGGGGAGGCCGGCCGGTGCGGGGGCGGGCAGGACGACCCGCACAGCACCGCCCGCCGCGAGGACCTCGACCAGATCCTGGCCGACCTCGCGCTCGCCGACCGTCTCCCCTTCCTCCGCTCGCCCGAGCCGCTGCCGCCCCGGCGGATCCTGCTCACCGGCGCGACCGGCTTCCTCGGCAGCCACATGCTGCTCGACCTGCTCCGGCACAGCGACGCCCATGTGTACTGCCTGGTCCGCGGGGCCGACGAGGAGGCGGCGACCGCCCGGCTCGCCGAACAGCTGCGCACCTACCGGCTGCCGTGGAACGCGGAGGTCCGCCGCCGTGTCACCGTCCTGCCCGGCGACATCCGCCGTCCGCGCCTCGGCCTGTCCGACGAGCTGTGGCACACCCTCGCCCACGAACTGGACAGCGTGGTCGGGGTCGCGGCGGCCGTCGACTTCCTGCGCGGCTACCAGTCGCTGCGCGCCAGCAACGTCCTGGGCACCCTCACCCTCGCCGAACTCGCCGCCACCGGACGGCCCAAGCCCCTGCACCACATCTCCTCGATCGCCGTCTTCAACGAGGTCGGCATCAGCTCCATGGGCGAGGACGACCCGTTCGCCCACGTCGACCGCCTCGTCGCGGGCTACGACCAGTCCAAGTGGGCCGCCGAGGCGGCCCTGCGCCGCGCCCGCGACCACGGACTGATCGTCTCCGCGCTGCGCCCCGGCGGCATCGGCGGCCACACCAGGACCGGCGCCTACAACCCGCAGGACCTCAGCAGCGGTCTGATCTCGACGTTCGGCCGCTTCCGCACCGTACCGGCGTTCCGCTACCTCAACGCCGCTCCCGTCGACTGGGTCAGCCGGGTCGCCGTGGCCGTCGTCTGCGAGCCGGACGCCTGGGGCTTCGACTACAACCTCACCGGCGTCCCCAACACGCTCGACGACGTCGTCCGCGACATGGCGTTCGGCGGGATGCACGTACGGGTCGAGGACTGGGACGAGTGGCGCACCGACACCCTGGCCCGCCTGGAGGCCGAGCCGATACCCGAACTCGCCTTCCTCGCGCGGGTGTTGCAGAGCCCGACCGCGCTGAAGCTGTGCGAGGCCACGCTCAAGGGCCCGGCGGCGAGCGCCGAGCGCACCGACGCCCTGGTGGAGGCCCTCGGGCTGACCCCGGCCGCCCGGTACGACGCGCAGGCCCAGCTGAAGACGTTCGAGAAGCTCGCCGGTGACGGACTCGCCCGACTGCCGCGCAAGGAGGACCAGCCCTACCTGTGGTTCGCCGAGACCACCGAGGGCCTGGTCCGCCGTACCGGCGACACCACGGGGAACCCCTGCTCCATGGCGCTGACCCTCTCCATCGCGAGCATGTACCAGCTCGTCAAGGAGCGCCGGGTCGACGTGTCCGGCGAGATCACCTGCCCGGCGGTCCACGCCGAGCCGCTCACCGTCGTCCACGGCGACGTCTGGGTGCGCCCCGAGGAGGGCATCCCGCAGCAGCACGGACTCAAGCATCAACTCCTGCGCTACCGGCTGCGGTTGCGGGACGCGGACGGGCAGCTGTGGTGGCTGGAGGGCCACAAGTACGCCCGCGCCCGCCGCGACCTGTGGCGTCAGACCCGTGCCCTGACGATCGAACTCGGGCGCGAGGGCGAACCGGCCACCTTCACCGGCGAGGTCGTCGTGCCCGCCGACTCCTACGTCCGCGACCAGATCGACGGCATCAAGGTCGCCCCGCACCTCACCGGGCGGGAGAAGCGGGCCGCGAAGCTGACCTGGCTCGCGTGGTTCGGCCTGGAGATGGGCCGCGGACTCGCCGGCCCCTTCGCCCGAGCCGCCGCGGACCTGCTCGACCTGCGCCGCACCCCGAACCCCACGGAGCGCCACCGATGATCTTCAAGACGACCCCAGCGCCCCGGCGGCAGCTCCGCAGGGTCAGGACCACCACCGCGCTGCGCCCGCTGCGCCACCGCCTGGACCCGGCGCGCGTGGAGGAGATCCCGTTCCGCGCGGCCGACGGCGTCCGCCTCGGCCTCACCCGTGTCGATTCCGGCGAGAGCGGCCGTCCCGCCGTGCTCCTCCTGCACGGCCACACCGCGTCCGCCGACATGTTCCTGCTCCCGGAGACCCGCAACCTCGTCGACTCCCTCCTCGACGACGGCTACGAGCCATGGCTCCTGGACTGGCGGGGCAGCTGCCGGCTGCCCTACAACGAGACCGGACAGCGCTACACCTACGACGACGTGGCCCTCTACGACATCCCGGCCGCCGTCTCCCACATCCGCGAACGCATCGGCGACCGCCCGCTGTTCGTGGTCGCCCACTGCATCGGCTCCCTCACCCTCTCCCTGTCGATGACGGCCGGACTGGTCCCCGGCCTCGCCGGAGTGGTCTCCCAGGGCGTGTTCCTCACGCCGAAACTGGCCGGCCGCACCTCCCTGCGCATGTCGGTGGCGGGGGAGCTGCTGAAGTCCCGCATCGACCACATCCCGGTCGACTTCCGCAAGGTGGGCCTCTGGTCGAAGTACACGCCCCTGTTCGCCCTGGCCTCCCGCAAGGCGGACTGCCCCGACCCGACCTGCCAGATGCTGCACAACTCGGCCTGGGGGAGCGGCGCCTCACTCTTCGTGCACGAGAACGTCTCCGAGGCCACCCACGACCGGCTCGCCGAACTGCTCGGCCCGGCACCCCTGTGGATCCTGCCGCACCTGCGCCGGATCGAGCTGGCCCGCAGTGTGGTCCGCTGGCACGACACCGACGGCCGCTACCGCTCGCTGCCGCGGAACGCCCTGGACGCGGCCGGCCGCATCGACACGCCCGTCCTGCTGCTCGCCGGCAGCGAGAACGGCCTGTGGCTCGACTCCCAGAAGCTGTGCCACGAGGTCCTCGCCCACCGGCAGCCCCAGCTCGACGTCCGCTACACCGAGATACCGGGCTACGGCCACCTGGACACGTTCCTCGGCCGGGGCGCCGCCCTCGACGTGTTCGGCCACATCCTCGATTTCCTCGGCGAACGACGGTGACGCCGACCCCGTCGGCCGGTTACCGTACGCGTCAGTAACCGGACGTTCACGCAGGAGGCACCCATGCCGCAGCTCGAAGTCGACGGCGCGAGACTGACGTACGACGACGAAGGGCCGCGCGAGGGCGGCGGGGTGCCTCTGGTGTTCGTGCACGGCTGGACGGCGAACCGGCACCGCTGGGACCATCAGGTGGCGCACTTCTCGAAGACGCGCCGGGTGATCCGGCTCGACCTGCGCGGACACGGCGACAGCGCCGGGGCGGGTGTGAAGACGGTCCAGGAGCTGGCGAACGACGTCCTCGCCCTCCTCGACCACCTCAAGGTCGAGCGGTTCGTGCTGGTCGGCCACTCGATGGGCGGGATGATCGCGCAGACCATCACCCTGGCCCACCCCGAGCGCGTCGAGCGCATGGTGCTGGTGAACTCCATCGGCAAGATGGCGTACAACCGGGGCAGGGGCCTGCTGATGGCCGCCTCCACCCTCGTGCCGTACAAGCTGTTCGTCGCCACGAACATCCAGCGCGCCTTCGCCCCCGGCTACCCGCGCGACGAGATCCGCGCCTACATCAAGTCCTCCGCGGACACTCCGCGCGAGGTGGTCATGACGCTGTACGGCGCCATGCGGGACTTCGACGTCCTGGACCGGGTCGGGGAGATCCGCACGCCGACCCTGATGATCCACGGCTACCACGACATCCAGCTCCCGGTGAAGCAGATGCTGCGGATGGCCAAGGCCTACCCGGACGCCACCGTCCGCATCATCGACGCGGGCCACGAACTCCCCGTGGAGAAGCCGGCCGAACTGACGGCGGCCATCGACGCCTTCGTGACCGCTCCGTCGGACCGGGCGGACACCGCTAGCTGAAGCCGTCGGGGTCCGCCGCCTTCCAGTCCGCCGCCCAGGACTCCGGCGGCCCGGACAGCAGCGCCCCCGGCTCCAGCCACTCGTACAGCTCCGCGCAGGACCGGACCGTTCCCCGGCCCGTCCGCCGCACCAGGTGGGCGGGCGTCAGGCCGGCCGGCTCGCGGACACCCATCGAGGCCATGATCCGCACGGCGTCGCGGACCGTATCCCGTTGGTAGGCGTGGACCCGCCGGGCCTTGTCGTCCACGTCCAGGGCGCGCATCCGCCGCGGGTCCTGGGTGGCGACACCGACCGGGCAGGTGTTCGTATGGCAGCGGCCGGCCCCCACACAGCCCACGGCCCGCATCATCGCGCGGGCCGCGTTGGTGTAGTCGGCGCCCTGGGCGAGCCGCCGGACGACGTCCGCGCCCGTGGCCACCCCGCCGCTCGCCCCGATCCGCACCCGGTCCCGAAGCCCGACGCCGACCAGCGCGTTGTGCACGGTGATCAGCCCCTCGGTGAGCGGCAGTCCCACCTCGCCGGCGTACGGCGGCGCCGCGCCCGAGCCGCCCTCCGACCCGTCCACCACCACGAAGTCCGGCGCGACGCCCTCCGCGACCATCGCCCGGCACACCGCGAGGAACTCCCGGCGCGAGCCCACGCACAGCTTGACCCCGGTCGGCTTGCCGCCCGCCAGCTCGCGCAGCCACGCCAGGAACAGCACCAGCTCGCGTGGCGTGGAGAACTCCCGGTGCCCCGGCGGCGACACCACCGGCTCGCCCACCGGCACCCTGCGTTCCCGCGCGACCGAGGCACTCACCTTCACACCTGGCAGCAGCGCGCCGCCGCCCGGCGCGGCCCCCTGCGACAGCTTCAGCGACACACACCGCACCTCGGGCAGCGCCGCCTTGTCCGCGAACTCCCGCGCGTCGAAGCGCCCCTCCCCGGTCCGGCAGCCGAAGTAGCCCGTCCCGATCTCCCAGACGAGGTCACCGCCGCCCCGCAGATGGTGCTCGGTCAGCCCGCCCTCGCCGGTGTCCTGCGCGAACCGGCCCAGCGCGGCACCCCGGTTGAGGGCGAGCACCGCACGGGGCGACAGCGCGCCGAAGCTCATCGCGGACACGTTGAGCAGCGACATGTCGTACGGCAGCCGGCAATCGGGCCCGCCCACCCGCACCACGGGAGGCTCCTCGGCCGGTTCGGCCGGCGCGAGGGACGGAATCAGGAACTCCCGCACGGTGCCGGGCCGTTCGTCATCACGGTGCCGGGACACGAACGGCAGCCGCCCGGTCAGCGGATACGCCCGCAGCAGCGCGTCGGGGCGCTGCATCAGATCGCGGACACCGAGGGCGGTGAGCGTCAGCAGCGGTCCGGCCGACCACCACCACCGTGCCGAGCCGGTGCAGGCGGCGAGCGTGGTCCCGGCCGCGCCGACGGCGATCAGCAGCAGCGGCAGAACGCGGCGCACTCAGTCGTCCTCGTCGGCCCCGCAGGAGCTGCCGCTCGGCGGGAGGGAACCGTACAGAAGGAAGTCGTCGACCTTGCGGTGCACGCACTTCGACGAGCCGTACCCCGTGTGGCCCTCGCTGCGGTTGTCGAGCACCACGGCCGACGGCCCGAGCCGCTCCGCCGTCTCCACCGTCCAGCGGTACGGCGTGGCCGGGTCCCCGCGGGTGCCGACGAGCAGCATCTTGGGCGTGTCCAGGTCCTTCACCTCGTCGCGTATGTAGTCCGTGCCCTTCGGACGGCCGTAGCACATCAGGACCTGGGTGAGCCGGTACTGTCCGAAGACCGGCGACGCCTCCTCGTAGTCGGCGCGCAGCCGCTGGAGGTCGGCGGTGATCCGCTCGGCGGTGGGGCGGTCGGGATCGTCCGCGCAGTTGATCGCCATCAGCGCCGCCGGCAGGTTGTCCAGGGGGATGTCCTCCTCGTCCGCCAGACCCCCGCCCGGATCATCGCCGCCCGGGCCGCGCACCGGCAGCGACAGACCGCCGGTCGCGAACGCCATCACGCCGCTGGTGTCCCCGCTCTCCACGAGCTGGGCCAGCGCCCGCTCCAGTGACGGCCACAACTGCTTGCTGTACAGCCCCTGCCCGATGGCGCCCACCAGGTCCTGTCCGGTGAAGGGCTCACCGAAGTCCGTCGGCACCGGGTCCTCGTCCATGGAGTCCACCAGCCGCAGCACCTCCTCGCGGGCCGTGCGCGCGTCCTGCCCGAACGGGCACGCGATGTCCTTCACGCACCAGTCCACGAAGTCGTCCAGCGCCACCTGCTGACCCCGGGCGCCCGCGATGCCCTGCTCGGCGAGCGGCTCGGTGAGCGTGTCCACGCCGTCCAGGACCAGCCGGCCCACCCGGTCGGGGAACTGGGCGGCGTACACCGCGCCGAGCCGGGTGCCGTACGAGAAGCCCAGGTAGTTGAGCTTCTTGTCGCCGAGGGCCGCGCGCATCACGTCCAGGTCCTTGGCCGCGTCCACCGTGCCGATGTGCGGCAGGACCGGACCGGAGTGCTTGGCGCACGCGGCGGCGGCCTTCTCCAGCTGCGCCAGCAGCTCCCGCGGATCTCCGAGGTCGTCCGGGTCGTCGTCCACGGCCGCGTACGCGTCGTCCTCGGCGTCCCCGCAGCTGACCGGGGAGGAGCGGCCGACGCCCCGCGGGTCGAAGCTCACCACGTCGTAGCCGTCGGTGAGGTCCATGAACTCCTTGCCGCCGTAGGCGAGTTCGGGGACACCTGGGCCGCCGGGGCCGCCGAAGTTCAGCAGCACCGAGCCGCGCTTGTCGCCGGTGGCGCGATAGCGGGCGAGCGCCAGGTCGAGGGTGGCGCCCTTGGGGCGCCCGTAGTCGACGGGCACGGTCACCTTGGCGCACTGGAGATCGGGGGGCATACCCTCGCCCGTGCACTTCCCCCACGTGACCTTCTGGTCGTGGAACCGGGACAGGTCCGGGGGACGGTCACCGTCCCCGTCCCCGGCCGTCGTCGGCAGCGTGGTGCCGAGCAGGGTCAGTGCGGCGGCCACGGCGAGCGCGCCGCGTCGCAGTGCGGGTCGCGTCGACAGCTTGGCCAGCATCAATGCCTCCCAGGACGCCTTGCGGCGGACCGGGGACCGCCGCTCGGCCCACGATATGCGGGCTCCGCGGGACCCGCCTCCGCACACCGTGCGGCCCGCGCGAGGCCCGCCGTCCGGCCTGTCGTGCGGCCCGCGCGAGGCCCGCCGTGCGGCCGTCGGACGGAGCGAGCCGGGGACGGCTGATGGCCGGATTGTCTGCTTAACCGCCAGTTCGACGGCAGTGGCGCCCATTGGGGTGAAAGACCGTTTGGCCATAACCAACATGGTCCGGACCGCGTTCTACGGGGCGCGGGCGAGTGCCCGCGACCAAGTCTGGAAGGCAGGGACCCATGAGACGGGTTACCCGAAACGGTGTGATCGCCGTCGCCGCCGCCTCGGGCGCGCTGGCCGTAGCGATGCCCGCGTTCGCCGACTCCGCGGCGGACACAATCGCGGCCGGCTCCCCGGGAGTGATCTCCGGCAACGGCGTCCAGTTGCCGGTGCACGTCCCGGTGAACCTGTGCGGCAACACCGTGAACGTGGTGGGACTGCTCAACCCGGCCGCGGGCAACGCCTGCGCGAACAAGGGATCGGCCGCCGCCCCCGCGAAGAACGGCGGCGGCGCGAGCGCCCACGGCGGTGTCCGGGACTCGCCCGGCGTCGTCTCCGGCAACGGCGTCCAGCTGCCGGTCGACCTCCCGGTCAACGTGAGCGGCAACAGCGTCAATGTCGTCGGCATCGCCAACCCGGTGATCGGCAACGAGTCCGTCAACATCTCGGAGGAGGATCCGGCACCCCCGGCCGAGCCGAAGCCGGAGCCGCCGACGCGGCACACCCCGCCCGCCGCGTCCCACGCGCACCCGACGGTGGTGCCGCCCGCCCGTGCCGCACAGGCGCCGCAGGCCCTGTCCGCCCTCGCCCACACGGGCACGGACGCCACGGTTCCCGCCCTCGCGGGCGCCGGGGCCCTGGTCCTGGGCGGAGCGGTCCTCTACCGCAGGTTCCGGCCCACTGCCGGACACTGACCGGCGCTCCCCGCACGGCCGTAGGCCCCCGCTTCCGGGGGTCTACGGCCGTTCCGGCTCGGCCGAGGCCGCGTGGAACCGCCGATGGAGGGCCCGCACCTCCTCCACCAGCTCGGGCACCGGCCCCTGCACGGTCACGCCGGGGGCGATCTCCTGGACCGGCAGGGCCCGCACCGGCGCGGCCGGCACGCCCCACTCCGTGAGCCATGTCGTCAGCTGGGCGGACGAGGCGACGTACACGATGCGGCCGAGGCCCACCCACGCGTGGGCGGCCGCGCACATCGGGCAGTGCTCGCCGGACGTGTACACCGTGGCCGCCGCCCGCTCCCCGGGCGACAGCCGTGCCGCGGCCCAGCGGGCCAGCTCGAACTCGGGATGGCGGGTGCGGTCGCCGGACGCCACCCGGTTGTGGTCCTCCGCGTGCACCGTCCCGTCGGCCCCGACCAGCACCGAGCCGAACGGCTCGTCTCCGGCGGCCAAGGCATCCTCGGCGAGTGCGACACAGCGGCGCAGATGCGGGAGTTCGTCGTCCTTCAGCATGACCTGCGGCTCTCCTCGTCCTCGGACCGGTCCTCGACGTCAGCGTACGGCGGGCCCGCGAGCGCCCTGGATACCGGACGTACGGCAGGCGGGCCGGCGGAAAGGCGTGCCGTCGGCCCCCGGTGACGGCCGTCAGGGCCGGGCCCGCAGGTAATCCCGTTGATCACACGGGGACGCGATGCTGAAGTGTGCCCATGGACAACGCCGCGGTACTCGCCCTGTACGACCGGGACATGCGCGAAGGCGCACTCCCCGAAAGCCCCGGCGCACGCGTCGAACGCGTCGGGCGGGTGGTCCGCCATGTCGGCTCCGAGGACGGCTGGAGCGGCGTCGTGTGGTCCGACCTGAGTGCCGCGGACGCCGACGCGGCGATCGCCGGGCAGATCGCGTACTTCGGCGGACTCGGCCGCGACTTCGAGTGGAAGCTCTACGGGCACGACCGGCCCGCCGACCTCGGGGACCGGCTCGCCGGGGCCGGGCTCGTGCCCGAGCCGCAGGAGACCCTGATGATCGGCGAGACCGGCGAGCAGCTCGTCGGCGTCGACCTGCCCGACGGGCTCCGCATCGTGCCGGTCACCGACATGGCGGGAGTCGGCCTCATGGCCGAGGCCAACGAGAAGGCGTTCGGCAAGGACTCCGCCTGGCTGGTGGACCTGATGCGGGACCGCCTCGCCACGGACCCGGACAACCTGGTCGCCCTCGTCGTCCTCGCGGGTGAGGAGCCGGTCAGCTCGGCGCGCATGGAACTGATCCCCGGCACCCCCTTCGCCGGCCTGTGGGGCGGCGGCACCTGCGAGCCCTGGCGAGGCCGCGGCATCTACCGCGCCCTCGTCGCCCACCGCGCCCGCATCGCCGCCGCCCGCGGCTACCGCTACCTCCAGGTCGACGCCTCGGACCAGAGCCGCCCCATCCTCCAGCGCCTCGGCTTCGCCCCGCTGACCACGACGACGCCGTACGTGTACGTCCCGTAGGCACGCCTGTCCCCGTGTCCCCGTACCGCCCGTTCGGCCGCGTGTCGGTTGCCCGGCGGGCGGGGCGCCGGTGGTATGGCTGCGGGGCCGCTGTCGCAGGGCCCGGCTTCCGTCAGCCGCCAGGGAAGGGCCCACTCATGCCACGGACCGTCATACGGATACCGCTCCGAGGGGCCGCGAGCGCGGCGGCCGGTGCGCTGGTGATGCTGCTCGGCGCGGCCGGCCCGGCGTCGGCGGGCGGACCGGGCGGGGACGGCGCCGTCGTCCTGCGCTGGAAGCCCTGCGAGGGCGAGGCGCGGGCCGCGTTCGACTGCGCGGTGGCCAACGTACCCCTCGACCACACACGCCCCGAGGACCGCACCATCGAGCTGGCCGTGATCCGGCACCGCGCCGCCGAACCCGCCGAGCGCGACGGCGCGCTGTTCTTCAACCCCGGCGGTCCGGGCGGTCCCGGCACGGTCGGCCTGCCGGAGCTGTACGAGAAGTTCCCCCGCGAACTGCGCGAGCGCTACGACATCGTCAGCTGGGACCCGCGAGGCGTCGGCGAGAGCACGGCCGTGCGCTGCTTCCCCTCCGCACAGGAGGCCGCCGCCTGGCATGCCGAGGTTCCCACCTTCCCGGTGGGTGAGCGCGAACAGCGCGCGTTCGCCGCCTCCTACGCCGATCTCGCCCGGCGCTGCGAGCGCGACGACCCGGAGCTGCTGCGCCACATCTCCACCGCCGACACCGCCCGCGACCTGGACCTGCTGCGCCGCGCGACGGGGGAGGAACGGCTGCACTACTGGGGCATCTCGTACGGCACGCTGCTCGGCGCGACCTACGCCAACCTGTTCCCCGAGCGGGTCGGGCGTCTGGTGCTCGACGGGAACGTGGACCCGCGGGCGTGGGTGAACCGAGGTGCGACCGGTGAGCCCGAGCTGAACACCTTCCTGCGGCTCGGCTCCCACCTGGGCTCGGCCGGAACGCTGACGCAGTTCCTCGACCACTGCGGCCGCGCACCGGTGACGGGCTGCGTGTTCTCGGCCGGCAGCCCCGCGGCCACCCGCGCCAAGTACGACTCCCTGCTGCGGCGCCTGGCGAAGCGGCCGGTCGGTGAGTGGACGTACGCGCGGACGGTGAGCGAGGTGCGCGGCGGGCTCTACACCGTGCACCCCGGCTGGGCCGGGATCGCGGACACGCTCGAAGAACTGTGGGCCGGGCGGGCGCCCGTGGACCCCGGGACGGCGGCGGAACCGGCGCGCTACCCGGGCTTCGAGCAGTCGACCGCGGTCATCTGCGCGGAGAGCCCCAACCCGGCTTCGCCGGACCGCTATCCGGGGCTGGAGCGGCGGGCGGTGGCGGAGGCCGGGGCGCTGGGCAGCTGGTGGGCCTGGGCCACCGAGCCGTGCACCGCGTGGCCGGCCCGCGCGGCGCGGCCGTACACCGGTCCGTGGAACCGGACGACGGCCCACCCGGTGCTGGTGGTCAACCCGACCCACGACCCCTCGACGCCGTACGCGTCGGGCCGGGCGATGGCCGCGGAGCTGGGCAGTGCGCGTCTGCTGACGCTCGACGGGTATGGGCACACCGCGCTGGACAATCCGAGCGCGTGCGTCGGGCGGCATGTGGTGCGCTACTTCGTCACCGGCGCGCTGCCGCCGGAGGGCGCGCGGTGCGCGCAGGACCTCCCGCCGTTCGTCGAGCGGATCCCGGAGCCGGCGGCGCTGCCCGCCTCGGCCGGTACGCCGACGGAGAAGCGGCCCCCGGGTGAGGCGCCCGAGCTGCGGGCACCGTACGGTGTCTGGCCCCAGGAGATCGTGTCGGGCCTGTTGCCCCCGCGCAGTGCCGCGCGGACGGACGGCCGCCGTTGACATGCAGGTGAGTGCCTGCATAACGTGGGGTGTGCGATCAGAGAGCGACTCCGCGATGGACCAGGTGTTCAAGGCGCTGGCCGACGACACGCGGCGACGGCTGCTGGACCGGCTGCACGAGCGGTCCGGACAGACCCTCGGGCAACTGTGCGAGCACATCGACATGAGGCGCCAGTCGGTCACCCAGCACCTGGCCGTCCTGGAGGCCGCCAACCTGGTCGCCACGGTGCGGCGGGGGCGGGAGAAGCTGCACTACCTCAACCCGGTGCCGCTCCACGACATCCAGGAGCGGTGGATCGACAAGTTCGAGCGCCCGCGGCTGCGCGTGCTCAACGAGGTCAGGCGACGAGCCGAGGAAGCCATGGCCGACAAGCCCACCTTCGTCCATGTCACCTACATCGCCAGTACGCCCGAACGCGTCTGGGACGCGCTCACGGACGCCGGCCTGACCGCCGCCTACTGGGGGCACAGCAACGTCTCGGACTGGCGGCCCGGTTCGCGCTGGGAGCACGTGCGCACGGACGGCTCCGGTACCGCGGACGTCGTCGGCACCGTCGTGGAGAGCGGGCGTCCGACCCGGCTGGTCACCACCTGGGCCGCACCGGGCGAGGAGGGGCAGCCGGAGCGGCACTCGCGGGTCACCTTCGCGATCCGGCCGCACGCCGACATCGTCCGCCTCACCGTCGTCCACGAGGACCTCGCCGACGAGGACGCGCTCGCCGAGGTCTCGCAGGGCTGGCCCGCGGTGCTGTCCAACCTCAAGTCGCTGCTGGAGACCGGCCGGACCCTGCCGCAGGAGCCGTGGCTGGTGCCCGGCGGCTGAGGGGCCGCGGGGCCGCGGGGCCGCGGGACCGATCGGCAGGGCGGACGACGAAAGGCGGCCCGGTGTCGGGCCGCCTTCCTGTCTCCGCTCTGTGCTCAACGGGGCCTGCGCGTTCTCGTTCTCGTCGAGGTGCGTCACGCCTTGGGGACGCCCTTCGCCGCCGTACCGGCGCACAGCAGTCCGAGGATCAGTGCCAGCGCCCCGATGATGATGTTGTTGACGATGACACCGGCGTCCGGGCTGTCGCCGACAACCCACGGGGCGACGATCATCCAGATACCGAGCGCGCACATGGCCCAGCTCAGGCCGTACATACGGGCCGGAGCCGCGGTGAATCCGAGCGCCAGCAGGCCGATCGCTATGCCGACGATGAGGTTGTGCGTCATGAGCGCGGGCTGGCTGGCGGTGTAGTGGAGTATCCACGGGGACACGGCGCAGTACAGACCGAGCAGGAACACCGGTCCGTCCACGAGCGCCACGTCGCGACCACCGAGCATGCGGTCGTACCGGGTCCGCATCTCGGAAACATCCGGGTGAGTCGACATGTCGCCCCGGGAGTGCGAGACGTTGGCCATGACTCATCTCCTTCGACTTGCAGGTCCGACCGCGTCTGGTGCGGTGTGCGGTAAGAGCCGCGCAAGCCCATTCTGCGCTTATTTTTCCTTTATGTGTAGAGGTGGGCGGGGATGCTCGGCGAGCACGGTTCAGCCCAGCTTCTTCAGCAGTTCGGCGGCGAGCGGGCCGGAGGAGGACGGGTTCTGGCCGGTGACGAGGTTGCCGTCCACGATCACGTGCGGCGCCCACGGCTCGCCGGCCCGCACCTCGACGCCGGCCTCGGTCAGCCGGTCCTGGAGCAGCCACTTGGCCTTGTCGCCGAGGCCGGCCTGCATCTCCTCGGCGTTGGTGAAGGCGGCGATGTGGCGGCCGGCGAAGGCGTTGGAGCCGTCCTCCTTCACGGCGGCCAGCAGGGCGGCCGGGCCGTGGCAGACGACGCCCAGCGGGGTGCCGGACTCCAGGGCCGTCGCCAGGAGGCGGCCGGAGGCGGCGTCGACGGCCAGGTCCTCCATCGGGCCGTGCCCACCGGGGTAGAAGACGGCCGCGTAGTCGGCGAGGTCCACGTCCTCCAGGCGGACCGGACGCTGCAGCTCGGTCATCGCGGCGAGCCCGGCGGCGACGCGGTCGGCCCCCTCCTGGCCGCCGTTCAGCTCGGCGGCGAGGCTGCCCTTGTCCACCGGCGGGACCACGCCGCCCGGAGTGGCGACGACCACCTCGTGGCCCGCCGCGCGGAACGCCTCGTACGGGGCGACTGCCTCCTCGGCCCAGAAGCCGGTGGGGTGCAGGGTGCCGTCGGCGAGCGTCCAGTGGTCGGCGCCGGTCATCACGAACAGGATCTTTGCCATGGTGGTCTGTCTCCGGGGTGTCGGGTTCTCGTGGTGGGTGTCTTGGTGTCGGTGTCTCGAACCTAGGCCGTCCAGCCATAGGAAACCAATGAGGATTCCAATGTCAGGTATGGGAATCCCGATGGGCGAGGCGGAATACTGCGGATGGTGGAGCAAAGTCATCACCTGGACCTGAACCTGCTGCGTACCTTCCTCGCGGTCTACCGCTCGGGGTCGTTCACCGGCGCGGCGCAACTGCTCGGCCTGTCGCAGCCGACCGTGACGACACAGATGCGGACCCTGGAGCGGCAGGCCGGGCGGGAGCTGTTCGAGCGGCTTCCGCGCGGCGTCACCCCGACCGCCGTCGCCGACGCGCTGGCCGCGCGGATCTCCGCACCGCTGGACGAGCTGTCCGCGGTGGCGGGGCCAGGCCCGGCGGTGGCGGGACGCCCCGACCCCGTGCACCTCGCCGGACCCGCCGAACTGCTGTGCGCCCGCGTGCTGCCCGCCCTGGCGCCCCTGGCCGCCGACGGCGTCCGGCTGCGCGTGGCGACCGGTCTGACCGAACCGCTGCTCGACGAACTGCGGGCCGGCCGGCATGACCTGGTCATCGCCACGACCCGCCCGCGCGGCCGCACCCTGACCTCGACACCACTGATGGACGAGGAGTTCGTCCTGGTCGCCGCCCCGGCCTGGGCCGACCGGCTCGGGGACCGGCCGCCCGCCGAACTGCCCGCCGCCCTGCACCCGGTCCCGCTGGTGACCTACGCGCAGGACCTGCCGATCGCCCGCCGCTACTGGCGGCACGTCTTCGGCCGACGGCTGTCCGGCCCCGCCGCCGTGACCGTGCCCGACCTGCGCGGCGTGCTGGCCGCGGTCGTCGCGGGTGCGGGCTTCACCGTCCTGCCGCGCTACCTCTGCCTGACCGAACTGGCCTCGGGCGCCCTCGTCGCCCTGCACGAGCCCGAGGACCCGCCGATCAACACGGCCTTCCTCGTCCAACGGCCAGGAGCCGTGGAGAACCCCGACGTGGCCCGCGTCCGCGACCTCCTGCTGGGGGAGGGCCGCGCCTGGTGAGGGGGCCCGACCCCATGGACTCCTATCTGAATAGTCAAAAAAGTGAGTAGGCTGGGGGGACTCGTCGACCCAGGGGGCCCGCCATGTCCAGTACCCACACAACCCACAGCACCCGGATCAGATACGCGCGCTACGTCGCTCTCGGCGACAGCCAGACGGAAGGGGTCGGCGACGGCGACGACAAGAGCGGCCTGCGCGGCTGGGCCGACCGCCTCGCCGAGCAACTCGCCCACCACGACACCGGACTTCGGTACGCCAACCTCGCCGTCCGCGGCCGGCTGGCCGGGCAGGTCCGCTCCGAGCAACTCGCCCCGGCACTAGCGCTCCGCCCCGACCTCGCCACCGTCGTCGCCGGCGTCAACGACCTGCTGCGCCCCCGCTTCGACGCCGACGAGGTCGCCGGTCACCTGGAGGCCGCGTTCGCCGCGCTCACGGCGCAGGGCGCCCGCGTCGCCACCATGACCTTCCCCGACGTGGGCCGCGTCGCCCCTCTCGCCCGGCCCCTCGCCCCGCGCGTCGTCGCCCTCAACGCCCGCATCCGGGAAGCGGCCTCCCGGCACGGCGTGGCCGTCGCCGACATCGAGGTGCAGCCCGCGGCCACCGACCCGCGGCTGTGGAGCACGGACCGGCTGCACACCTCGCCGCTCGGCCACGCCCGCATCGCCGCCGCCGTGGCGCACGCCCTGGGCCTGCCCGGCAGCGACGACACCTGGACCCACCCGCTGCCGGTGCACCAGAACTGAGCCCGCCTCAGCCGAGCCCGCGCGCCTCCCGGAACCGGGCCAGCCCTTCCGCCAGCTCGATCACCGGGTCCGGGTAGCCGACCGCCGCCCGGTCCGCCCCACGCAGTTTCCACGGCTGATGCACCGCCGACCCCGCGACGCCCGCCAACTCCGGCACCCAGCGCCGCACGTACGCGCCGTCCGGATCGAACCGCCTCGCCTGCGTGAGCGGGTTGAGGACCCGGTTCGGGCGGGTGTCCGTACCGGTGCCCGCGACCCACTGCCAGTTGAGCTGGTTGTTCGCCACATCCCCGTCGACCAGCAGGTCCAGGAAGTGCCGTGCGCCGATCCGCCAGTCGACGTACAGCGTCTTGGTGAGGAAACTCGCCGTCAGCAGCCGGCCCCGGTTGTGCATCCAGCCCTCGTGGCGCAGCTGACGCATCGCCGCGTCGACGACCGGGTAGCCGGTACGGCCCTCCCGCCACGCCTCGATGTCCCCGCGGGCGGTCCGCTCGGTACGCCAGCGGTCGTGCCGGGGCCGGTAGTCGGCGTCGGCGGCATGCGGGCGGGCCGCCAGCACCTGGCGGTGGAAGTCACGCCAGGCGAGCTGCCGTACGAACGCCTCGGCTCCCGCGCCGCCCGCCCTGCGGGACCGCTGCACCAGTTCGACGGGGGAGAGGGTGCCGAAGTGCAGGTGGGGGGAGAGGCGGGAGGTCGCGTCACCGGCCAGGTCGTCGTGCCGGTCCTCGTAGGCGGAGATCCCGTGGCGCAGCCAGGCCGCGAGCCGTGCCCGGCCCTCCCGCTCGCCGCCCGCCGCCAGGCCCTGCGACACGCCCTCGTCCACGGGGAGCCGCTCCGAGCCGACACCGTCCGCAACCCGTACGACGCGGGGCGCGCCGAGGACGTCACGCTGCCGCTCCCGCGTCCAGCGCCGGAAGTACGGCGTGAACACGGCGAAGTGGTCCGATCCGGCCGGGGCCACCGCGCCGGGGGCGACGGCGGACGTCACGGCGTCGTGCACACGCAGGCGTACGCCCGCCGCCTCCAAGGCGTGCCGCAGCCGCTCCTCGCGGCGCTGCGCGTACCGGCTGACGTCGGCCGCCAGATGGACCTCGCCGGCGCCCGCCTCGCGGACCACCCGGCACACCTCCTCGACCACGTCACCGGAACGGACCACGAGCCGCCCGCCCCGCTCGCGCAGTCCCGCGTCCAGGTCGCGCAGACAGTCCGCGAGGAAGGCCAGCCGGTTCGGCGCGGCGAACCCGGCGGCGTCCACGGACCGGTCACGCACGAACAGCGGGACCACCGCGCGGCCGCCTGCCGAGGCGGCCCGCAGCGGCGGATGGTCGTGCAGCCGCAGATCGGACGTGAACAGGACGACCGAGACGTTCATGACGCGGCTCCGGACGGGGCGAGGGGAACACCGGGTTCGGCTGCGGCGAGGCTCCCGGCGGACGCGCGGTCAGGCACCGGCCCTCGCCGTCCCCGCCTCGGCCGCCGCGGTACGGGAGATGTTGCGGGCCATGCCGCCGAACACGACCGCGTGGAACGGGGCGACGCTCCACCAGTACACCTGGCCGAGGAGCCCGTGCGGATGGAACACGGCGCGCTGGCGGTATCGGGTACGGCCCGCCTCGTCCGTCTCCGCGAACATCTCCAGCCAGGCCAGACCCGGCAGCCGCATCTCGGCGCGCAGCCGGAGCAGACGCCCGGGTTCGATCTCCTCGACCCGCCAGAAGTCGAGCGAGTCGCCGACCCGCAGCCGTCCCGCGTCGCGCCGTCCCCGGCGCAGCCCCACCCCGCCGGCCAGGCGGTCCAGCCATCCGCGCACCGCCCACGCCAACGGGAACGAGTACCAGCCGTTGTCGCCGCCGATGCCCTCGATCACCCGCCACAGAGCTTCCCGGGAAGCGTCCACGGTCCTTTCCCGGCAGTCGGTGTACAGACTGCCGCCCGCCCAGTCGGGATCCGTCGGCAGCGGATCGCTGGGCGCGCCGGGAAGCGAGGCGGACGACCAGCGGGTGAGGACCCGCGCGTCGCGGACACGCCGCAGCGCGAGCCGTACCGCCTCGTCGAAGCCCAGCGGATGGCCGGGCGGGTCCGGCACGTACCGGGCGATGTCGTGCTCCCGGCACACCACCTCGTGCCGCAGTGACTCGGCGAGCGGCCGCGCGATGGAGGCGGGCACGGGCGTCACGAGGCCCACCCAGTGGCTGGACAGGCGAGGCGTGAGCACCGGCACCGGCAGGATGAGCCGACGCGGCAGACCCGCCACGGCGGCGTAACGGAGCATCATGTCGCGGTACGTCAGCACCTCCGGCCCGCCGACGTCGAAGGCCCGGCTGACGTCCGCGGGCATACGGGCGCTGCCGACCAGGGCGCGCAGCACGTCCCGGACGGCCACGGGCTGGATCCGGGTGTGCACCCAGCTCGGAGTGACCATGACGGGCAGGCGTTCGGTGAGGTAGCGCAGCATCTCGAAGGAGGCCGAGCCGGAGCCGATGACCACGGCCGCGCGCAGCACCGTGGCCGGTACGCCGGAGTCCAGCAGGATGCGGCCCACCTCCGCGCGCGAGCGCAGGTGCGGCGACAGCTCCCGCTCGGGGACACCGGACGGGGTGAGCCCTCCGAGATAGACGATGCGCCGTACTCCGGCGGCGCGGGCCCGCTCTCCGAAGATCCGCGCCGCCCTGCGGTCGGTCTTCTCGAAGTCGCGTCCCGTGCCCAGCGCGTGCACCAGGTAGTAGGCGACATCGACGTCCCGCATCGCCTCCGCGACCGAAGCGCCGTCCGTGACGTCCCCGCGAACCACCTCCGCCTCCCCTGCCCACGGATGGTCGCGCAGCCGCTCCGGGGAGCGGGCCAGGCAGCGCACCCGGTGGCCGGCGGCCAGCAGTTCCGGGACGAGCCGGCCGCCGATGTACCCGGTGGCGCCGGTGACCAGGCAGCGCAGCGACTCCTGGCCCAGGCTGTGTGCGTTCATGAGTTCTGGTCCTCCGTGTCGACGGTCCCCGAACTATGGCTTCCACGCCGGGGCGGACGGCGGATGCGGCGACGGTGTGTGGGCGCACGATCGGGTGATCGTGAGCAGCGACTACGCTGACCGCGTGGCCACAGGGAACGACGGGAAGCAGGACCGGGGCGGGCGCGACGCCGACGCCTCGCCACCGTCCGACCTGTACGCCTTCGCCGTCCGGCTGCGGCGGATGAACGGTGAGATCAACCGGCTGGTGCACGGGTTCGCGGGCGACCACGGGCTGCACGCCACGGACGTCCAGGCACTGGCGGCCATCCTCGACGCCGAGGAGCCCATGACTCCGAAGCGGCTGCGCGAGCACCTCGGGCTCACCTCCGGGGCCGTCACCGCCTGCGTCGACCGGCTGGAGCGCGCCGGTCACGTCCGGCGGGTCCGCGAGAGCTCCGACCGCAGAGTCGTCCACCTGCACTACGTCTCCGACGCCCGCTCCGCTGCGCGCACCTACTTCCGCCCGCTGGCCGAGGCCACACAGGCGGCCCGGTCCCGTTTCACCGAGGCCGAGCTGTCGGTGGTGCTGCGCTTCCTGGCGGCGATGAACGAGGAACTGTCGTCAGCCACCCCCGGCGAGGGCTGAGACCGGACACGATCCGGGTGTGTCCGCCGCCCCTGTGAGGGCAGAAGACCAGGCACCGTTAGGATCCGTTCGACGAACATCACTCAATCATTGAGATTGTTTGTCATTGAGGTATCTGCTGTCGCGCTACCGGGAGAACGATGTCCACCAGCACCCTTCGACGCGCCCGACGGCTCGTCCCGGTCCTCCTCGTCGCCGCATGGCTCGTCCTCGGTGGCGTCCTCGGTCCCTTCGCGGGACGCCTGGGCGAGGTCGCGACCAACGACCAGGCCGCCTTCCTGCCGCGCAGCGCCGAATCGACCGAGGTCATCACCGCCCAGCGGGCCTTCCGCCAGGACGAGACGCTGCCCGCGATCGTCGTGTGGACATCGACCGGGGACGCCGCGATGGCGGACCGGCGCGAGGCCGCGACGCGGTCACTCGCCTCCCTGGCCGGCGCTCCGGAAGTGGTGGGCCGGGTATCGCCCGCACTGCTCTCGGCGGACGCCAGGGCCCTGGAGGGTGTGGTGCCGTTGCGCCCGGACCTGGGCGAGGACCTGGCCCCGGCCCTGGAGCGGATCCGTGCGGCGGCCGAACAGGTGCCCGGTACCGACGTCCGGCTGGCCGGACCGGCCGCGACCCAGGCCGACCTCTCCGACGCCTTCGCCGGCATCGACGGACTGCTGCTCGCCGTCGCGCTGGTCGCGGTCCTCCTGATCCTCCTGCTCGTCTACCGCAGTGTGCTGCTTCCGCTGGTGATCATCGTCGGTGCGGTGCTCGCTCTCGGCCTCGCCTGCGCCGTCGTGTACGCGCTGGCCGACCACGACATGGTGCGCGTGGACGGACAGGTGCAGGGCATCCTCTCCATCCTGGTGATCGGTGCGGCCACCGACTACTCCCTGCTCCTGACCGCCCGATACCGGGAGGAACTGGCCACCCGCGCGGACCGGTTCGCGGCCATGGGGGCCGCGCTGCGGCAGTCATGGGGCACCGTGACGGCCAGTGCCGCGACCGTCGCCCTGGGACTGCTCGCCCTGTTGCTCAGCGACCTCACCAACAACCGGGCCCTGGGCCCCGTCGGGGCCATCGGCATCGCCGCCGCCGTCGTGAGCACACTGACCTTCCTCCCCGCCGTCCTGGTTCTCCTCGGCCGCGCCGCCTACTGGCCCGCCAAACCCCGGCCGTCCGGGGAGTCCGGCGCCGGAGGGCGGGTGTGGCACCGGATCGCGAAGCTGGTCGACCGGGCGCCCCGCAAGGTGTGGGCGGTGTCGCTGGCCGGACTGCTCGTCTGTGCGGCGTTCGCGCCCACCCTCACCTCCCGGGGCGTCCCGCTCGACGAGACCTTCGTCGACGACGCCCCGTCCGTGACCGCCCAGCAGACGCTCGCCAGACACTTTCCCGGCGGCGCGGGCAACCCCGTGGTGGTCGTCGCCGACGCCGACCGGGTGACGACGGTGGTCGAGACATCCCGCAGGACCGAAGGCGTGGCCTCGGCCGCCCCGGTGAACGCCTCGGGAGCGCCGGGCGGGGAGGCTCTCGTGGTCGACGGGCGGGCGCGTGTGGACGTCACCCTGCGCGCGGCCGCCGACAGCGACGCGGCCAAGGACACGGTGGCGCGGCTGCGAGCCGCGCTGCACGACGTACCCGGCGCGAACGCCCTCGTGGGCGGCTACACGGCCCAGCAGTACGACACCCTGCGCACCGCCGAGCGCGACCGCACCCTGATCGTGCCGGTGGTCCTCGCCATCATCTTCGTCATCCTGACCCTGCTGCTGCGCTCCCTGCTGACGCCCGTCCTCCTGGTGGCCACCGTGGGGCTGAACTTCCTCGCCACCCTGGGCGTCTCCGGCCTCGTCTTCCGGCATGTCCTCGGCTTCACCGGCACGGATCCGTCCGTTCCGCTGTACGGCTTCGTCTTCCTCGTGGCGCTCGGCGTCGACTACAACATCTTCCTCATGTCCCGGGTGCGCGAGGAGTCCCTGCGCCACGGAGTCCGCGAGGGAGTGCTGCGAGGCCTGGTCAGCACCGGCGGCGTCATCACCTCGGCCGGGGTGGTGCTCGCCGCCACCTTCGCCGCACTCGCGGTGATCCCGCTGGCCTTCCTGGCGCAGATCGCCTTCATCGTCGCTTTCGGTGTGCTGCTCGACACGCTGGTGGTGCGCTCGCTGCTGGTACCCGCCCTGGTGCGGGACCTCGGCGCTCGTGCCTGGTGGCCGGGACGGCTCGGCCGCGTCCGACCGGGTGTCACCCAGGTGGATGCCTAGTGCACATGCTTGCGTCGGGAGCGGGCAGGCGTAGGAGACGGATCGGATCTGCTCGTATCGCATCAGGAGGAGTCGGCCGACATGGGAGCGAAGGTGCTGGAGCGTTTCGCCGCGGGAGCTCCGCGCGGGTCGTTGCCCGCGGAGGAGTACGCGGCTCGGCGGCGGGCCGAGGGAGAGCCGGCGACCGTCGTGATGGACCTGAAGTCGGACGCCTTCCTCGTCGTCGTCCCGGCGGGCGAGGAGGACTGACCCGGGGTCAGCCCCCTCCCGAAGGCCGGAGGCCGAGGGCCGATGGTCGGTCGTGGTCGTCGGCGGTTGCCTGGTGCCGCGTCACCGCACGCTCCAGATTGCGCAGCGTCTCACTCAACGCGGGCTGGGAGAGCCGCAGTTCCTCGGCGGCCCGGCGCAGCGAACCGAGCCGGGTGACCGCCGCGATGTATTCCAGCTGTTCTGTCCGCACCTCCGAAGAATGCGGGCGTATTCCCGGCCGGTTCGAGAGTTTCCCTGTCACCCCTTCGTGAAATTCAATGGTCCGCGATACGAGACCGGCCGGGTTCTCCTTGACTGCCGAGACCGGCGGCTGCCACGATCGACGGCATGAAGATGCGACTGGACCTCACGCGGCGACGCCATGTCGACCTCGCGCGCGTCTCCAGCGCCTCCTGTCGCGCCGCGGCCTGATCTCCCGAACCGCCGCCGAACCCTCCTTCTCCCACCGCGCCGCCTGCCCTGACCGCAGGTCCGCGCCGTGCCTTTGCGGCACCGCCTGAATTCACTGCGCTTTGTCGCCCCGAGTGAATTCGGCGTGCCCGAAAACGCATCCGCGCACCAGGAGTTCCGCATGCCCGCAGCGCCCGTGAAATTCGCCTACTGGGTTCCCAATGTCAGCGGACGACTCGTCACCAGCAAGATCGAACGGCGCACCGACTGGGGATACGACTACCACCGCGAACTCGCCGTCCTCGCCGAGAACAACGGCTTCGACTACGCCCTCTCCACCGGCAGCAGGGTCTCCGACGTCACCGTCCTGGAAGGCGTCCTCGACGGCACCGACCAGTACGTCTTCGCCATCGTGCCCTCCGACAGCGAGGGCCTGACCTTCCACGACGACTGGGACAACATCGGCCAGCGCCTCACCGAGAGCGGCAGCGTCACCCTCGACGGGGTCCGCACCCCCTGGTCCTCGGCCGCCGGCTACGTCGACAAGGTTTCCAGCCGCGTACCTACAACACCCTCAAGGTCCCCACCATCCAGCTGGTGTTCGTCAACTTCTACCTCGGTATCGCCGGCGGCGCCCTGGAGACGGCCGCCACCTACACCCGCACCAAGGCCCGCTCCTGGCTGCACGGCGGCCACGAGCGGGCGGTCGACGAGCCCTACGTCATCGACGTCTACGGCGACCTCACCGCCAAGCTCTGGGCCGTCGAGGCACTCGCCGACGCCGTCGCCGCCGAGGGACAGAAGCCGCACGACGACCCCGACGCGGTCACCACCCAGACCCGCGGCGACTTCGAGGTACGGGTGGCCGCGGTCAAGGCCCGTGCCACCGACGTCGCCCTGGAGATCTCCAGCCGCATCATCGAGGTGACCGGAGCCCGCTCCACCGCCACCTCCGAGGGACTGGACCGCCTCTGGCGCAATGTGCGCACCCACACCCTGCACGACCCGGTCGCCCACAAACGGCGCGAGGTCGGCCGCTGGGTCCTCGAGGGCGAACTGCCCGAACCCACCTGGTACTCCTGACCGCTCCGGGGGCGCCTTGCACGAGAGCGCCCCCGGCCTCCTTCCCGCACCGAGGCGGGCCTGCCCTTCGCCCCCCGATGAAGCGCGCCTGCCCTTCGTCCCCGCACCGAGGCGTGCCCGCCCTCCTCCCGAAAGAGGACCCATGGCCACCGTCCTGTCCGTCTCCGGCAGCCCCTCCGCCACCTCCCGCACCGGCCGCCTGCTGCGCCACCTCGACCAGCGGCTCATCGCCCATGGACACGAGGTCGTCCCGCTCGACGTGCGCACCGTCCCGGCCGAGGCCCTGCTCGGCGCCGACTTCCGCCATCCCGCGATCGTCGAGGCCACCGAACTGTTCGCACGTGCCGACGGCATCGTGGTGGGCACGCCCGTGTACAAGGCGTCGTACTCCGGTGTCCTCAAGGCGCTCCTCGACCTGCTGCCGCAGTACGCGCTGACCGGGAAGACCGTGCTGCCGCTCGCCACCGGCGGCTCCGTCGCGCACGTCCTCGCCATCGACTACGCCCTGCGGCCCGTGCTGAACTCCATGGGCGCGGCCCACATCGTGCAGGGCTGGTTCACCCTGGACAAGGACATCACCGCCCACGAGGACGGCTCACTGGCGATCGCTCCCGACGCCGCCGAGGCCCTCGGCCAGGTCGTCGACCAGTTCTCCACGGCCCTCGGCCGCACGCCGTACCTGGCCGCGGCGAGCTGAGGCCACCATGACCGCCCCCATGACCACCCCCGTGACCGTCCACGTGATCGCCGACGACGCCGAGGCCCTCGCCGCCGCCGCCGCCCTGGCCGACGAGTTCCGGTCCGGAGCGGCCGAGCGGGACGCCGAACGGCTTCTGCCCCGGGCCGAGTCGGACCGCCTCGCCGCCTCCCGGTCTGCTCGCCGTCACCGTCCCCGCCGGACACGGCGGCGCGGACGTGAGCGTACTGACCCTCGCGGAGATGTTCCGGCTGCTCGACACCGCCGACGGCAGCCTCGCGCAGATCCCGCAGAGCCACTTCGCCCACGTGAACGTGATCCGCCGTCAGGGCAGCGAGGAGCAGCGGAAGTTCTTCTTCGCCGAGCTGCTGGCCGGGCGCCGCTTCGGCAACTCCCAGTCCGAGGCGGGAACCCGGCACGTCCAGGACATTCTTCCTTTCCCGCCGCGCGGGGTGTCGATCCGGGGGCGTGCCGTTCGTGTAGGAGGTGAAGGGCACCGCAGCACGGCGATGGCAGGGACCGCATCACGGAGGCCGACATGAAGCACTACCTGCTCAGCGTGATCACGCCCACCGGCGGCGAGCCGCCCGTGGGGGAGGAGATGGCACGGATCGGCCGCAACCTGGAGACGGAGCCCGGCCGAGCGGGCCCTCCTCGACCGGCGCCTGCGCGAACTGACCCGCTGATCCGCCACGGCCACCCGGCGATCCTGGTACGGCCACCCGCTGATCCGGGTACGGCCGCCGAGAGGCCGGTGGTTCACACGCTGAGCGCCTCCCGCACCGACCGCTCCGCGTCCAGGCCGCCCTCCCCGGACGAGGTGACCCGGCCCGCCTCCAGCACGTAGTACCGCTGAGCCGCCCGCATCGCGAAGCCGACGTGCTGTTCCACCAGCAGGACCGACAGGCCGCCGCGCGCCGCCAGCGCGAGGATCGTCTCCTCGATCTCGGTGACCACCGAAGGCTGGATGCCCTCGGTCGGCTCGTCCAGGAGCAGGATCCGAGGCTCCGTCACCAGGGCGCGCGCGATGGCGAGTTGTTGCCGCTGGCCGCCGGACAGCAGCCCCGCGCGCCGCGAGGAGAACGCCCGCAGCGCCGGGAACAGGTCCAGCGCCTCCGCGACCGCCTGCCTGCCGCGCCGGCGGCCGTCCGCGACGAGCTGGAGGTTCTCCGCGGTGGTGAGGTGCGGGAACGCCTGCTGACCCTGCGGCACGTACGCCATCCCGCGCGCCACCCGTTCGTGCGGCTTGCGGCGGGTGATGTCCTCGCCGTCCAGCCGGACCGTGCCGGCGGACGGGGTGAGCAGTCCGACCGCCGCGCGCAGGAGTGTGCTCTTGCCGGCCCCGTTGTGCCCGAGCACGGCGGCGACGCCGTCCGCCGGGACCTGGACGGAGACGTCGTGCAGCACCGTGCTGCGCTGGTAGCCGACCCGGACGTTCTCGATCTGGAGCATCACGCCTCCTGTACGGCCACGTCCGCGGTGTCCTCGGCGGCCGTGTGCCCGAGATACACCTCCTGCACCTTCGGGTCCGCCTGGACCTCGGTCACCGTGCCCTCGCTGAGCACCCGGCCCGCGTGCAGCACGCTCACAGTGCGCGCGAACGACCTCATGAAGTCCATGTCGTGCTCGATGACCACGACCGTCCGCTCCTCGCTGATGCGCCGGAGCAGCTCGCCCGTGGCCTGCCGCTCGTCGTGGCTCATGCCGGCCACCGGCTCGTCGAGCAGCAACAGCTGCACCTCCTGCACGAGCAGCATGCCGATCTCCAGCCATTGCTTCTGCCCGTGCGCCAGCGTCCCGGCGGGGGAGTCCGCCAGCTCGGTCAGCCCGACGGTCTCCAACGCCCGTGCCACCGGCTCCGGAACGCCCCTGCGGCGACGCAGCATGGTCCACACGCCGCGTCCGGCGCCCGCCGCGATGTCCAGATTCTGAAGGACCGTCAACTCCTCGAAGACGGTGGCCGTCTGGAAGGTGCGGCCGATGCCCGAACGCGCGATGCGGTGCACGCTGCGCCCGAGCAGCTCCGTGCCGCCGAACCGAACCGACCCCTGCGCCCTGACCAGACCGGTGACCGCGTCGACCAGGGTCGTCTTGCCGGCGCCGTTCGGCCCGATGAGGAACCGCAGATCACCGGGGCGCACCTCGAGGTCGACGCCGTCGACGGCGGTGAACCCGTCGAAGGACACCCGTAGTTGTCGTATCTCGAGCCCACTCATGCTGCCTCTCCCACGGGGATCACGGGCGACTTCTCCAAAATGGCCCGGCGCCTGCGGACCAGCTTCGTCAGCGAGGCCAGGCCGCCCGGCAGGAACGCCAGCGCGACGATGAACAACAGCCCCTGGAAGTACGTCCAGCCCGCCGGGAACTCCTCCGACAGGGCCGTCTTCGCCCACGCCACGGCGAGCGCGCCCAGCACCGCGCCGACCAGGCTGGCCCGCCCGCCGACCGCCGCGCCGATGACGAACTCGATCGACGGGACGATGCCGATCAGGGCCGGCGAGATGATCCCGACGGCCGGCACGAACAGCGCACCGGCCAGTCCCGCCATGCCGGCGGCGACGACGTACGCGACGAGCTTGACGTTCGCCGGGTCGTACCCGAGGAAGCGCACCCGCTCCTCCGAGTCCCGTACCGCGACGAGGAGTTCGCCGTAGCGGCTGTGGATGAGCTGACGGGCGAGGGCGATCAGGGTGAGCAGGGCCGCGGCGATGAGGAAGTACACCATCCGCTGGTTCACCGGGTCGTCGAGGTCGTACCCGAAGAAGCCCTGGATGTCGGTGAGTCCGTTGGTGCCGCCGGTGGTGGCCTGCTGGCCGACCAGCCAGATCGCGAACGCCGACGCCAGGGCCTGGCTGAGGATCGCGAAGTAGGCGCCCTTGACCCGGCGGCGGAAGATGAACAGGCCGAGCAGTGCCGCGACGGTCATCGGCAGCAGAGGAACACCCCCGCCGTGTGCTCACCGCCCTCGTACAGCGCCGTGTAGACGTACGGCACCCGGTGGGCGACCCGCGGCGCCAGGGCCTGGCGGACGGAGGAGATGTGCCAGCCCGTGACGCCCTGCACGACACCGAGGTCCACCAGGGCCTCGACCTGCTCGGCGACCTCCCGCGGCGGAGCCCCGCCGTCGACCGGCACCAGCCGCAGCTCCCGGCCCAGCGCCCCGCCCGCCCGGTTGACCTCCTCGGCCGCCAGCCGCGCACACAGCTCGCACGCCGGGCCGAAGATCCCCGCCGGCCCCTGCATCGGGAAGACCAGCGCCACGCCGAGGACGGAGTCGTCGGCCGTGAACCAGTCGGGGGCGCGGGAATCGTGCCGGAACATGCCGTCATGCTTCCGCGTCCACCGGGTGAACTCCAGCCCGTCTCCTACGATGTAGGCACCTCGTGACCTAGGAGCAGGATGCCGGGATGCCTACCTCTACTCCGCGCGGCCCGCACGGCCTGATGCAGCTCCTCACGCGGGCCGAGCGGCTCGCGGCCCGCCGGCTGCAGGCCGCCCTGGACGAGGAGGGCTGCTCGCTCGACGCCTGGCGGGTGCTCGCGCTGCTGTCCGACGGGGCCGGCCACCACATGACGGCGATCGCCGAGGCCGCGTTCCTGCCGCCGCCGACCCTGACCAAGCTGGTCGACCACCTCGTCGACCAGAACCTCGTGCACCGCCGGGTCGACCCGCTCGACCGGCGCCGCATCCTCGCCCACCTGACCCCGCGCGGCCAGGACCACTGGAAGCGTGTCGACCGCGCCGTGCGGACCGCCTGGCCCGCGCGCGGTGACGGAGACGGCGACGAGGAGTTGCTGCGGGCCCTGCTGGGGCGCTTCGCCGAGACGCTCGACGAGTCGACACGCGTGTAGCGCGGCGCCCCTGTAGCGCAAACGCCACGCGAGGTGACCGTCGCGCCGGGGAATACAGTTCGGCACATGAAAGGTTGGCATATACACCGAGCTGACCGCTCGCCCCTGAACCCAGGGCTGAGAAGCCCGCGCACCACCAGCGAGGCACCCGTGACCACCGCCACCCCCGAGCAGCCCGCCGACGTCGTCACCCGGCTGCGCGCCACCTTCCGCACCGGCCGTACCAAGCCCGCCGACTGGCGCACCGGACAGCTGCGCAGCCTGCGCGAGATGCTCACGGAGCGGGGTGACGACCTGGCCGCCGCTCTCCACGCCGACCTCGGCAAGAGCGCCAGGGAGGCCTACCGGACCGAGATCGACTTCACGGCCCGCGAGATCGACCACACCCTCGACCACCTCGACGACTGGCTGCGCCCCGAGCCCGCCCCGGTCCCCGCACACCTCGGCGCCGACGCCCGCGCCTGGACCCAGTACGACCCGCTCGGCGTCGTCCTGGTCATCGCCCCCTGGAACTACCCCGCCCAACTGTTGCTCGCCCCGCTCGTCGGCGCCCTCGCCGCGGGCAACGCCGTCCTCGTCAAGCCCAGCGAGCTGGCCCCCGCGACCTCCGCGGCGCTGGCTCGGCTGCTGCCCGCGTACCTCGACACCGACGCGGTCGCCGTCGTCGAGGGCGGCATCCCGCAGACCACGGCCCTGCTGGCCGAGCGCTTCGACCACATCTTCTACACGGGCAACGGCACCGTCGGCCGCATCGTGATGCGTGCCGCCGCCGAGCACCTCACCCCGGTCACCCTCGAACTCGGCGGCAAGTCACCGGCGTTCGTGGACCGCGGCACCGACCTCGCCGTCGTCGCCGACCGGCTGGCCCGCGGCAAGTTCCTCAACGCCGGCCAGACCTGCGTCGCCCCCGACTACGTCCTCACCGACCCCGAGACCGCCGCCGCCCTTGAACCCCTCCTCGCCGAGGCCGTGGAGAAGGTCCACGGCGCCGACCCGCAGACCTCCGGCGAGTACGGCCGGATCATCAACGAGCGCCACTTCGACCGGCTCACCGGCCTGCTCGACTCCGGCCGGGTCGTGGTCGGCGGGAGCAGCGACCGCAGGGACAGGTACATCGCGCCGACCGTCCTCGCCGACGTCGACCCCGCCTCGCCCGTCATGCGGGAGGAGATCTTCGGCCCGATCCTGCCGATCGTGACCGCCGACGGCCTGGACGGGGCGATCGCGTTCATCAACGACCGCGACAAGCCCCTCGCGCTGTACGTCTTCTCCGAGTCCGAGGAGACCCGGGCGCGCATCGCCGCCGAGACCTCCTCCGGCGGTCTGGGGCACGGCCTGCCGCTCGCCCATCTCACCGTCTCCGACCTGCCGTTCGGCGGAGTGGGCGAGAGCGGCATGGGCAACTACCACGGCCGCTACTCGATGGAGACCTTCAGCCACCGCAAGGCGGTGCTGGAGAAGCCGCTGAGCTGAGCGGGCGGGGTCACTCTTTCGGTGAGGGCCGGAGTGGTCGCCGGCGGCCTCGACACTCAACGCGGTCGGGATCCCGCCGGGTTGAGTGGTCTACACCCTTGACTGGTACAGACCAAAGCGGTTGAGTGTGGCTCCACACCCCCACCACGGCCGGCCCCGCCGCGACCGGTCCCCTCCGGCATGCGCACCAGGCCAGGCTCCGCCCTGCCCGAGCCGGGGACGGCCGTGCTCCGCGAAGGAGTTGATCCCGTGTCGAGACGCCGCATCTCCGCCGTCGTGACCGCACTCGTCCTCGCCGGCGCCGTACCGGTGCTCCTGCCGGCCACGAGCGCGTCCGCCGCCGCCTGTTCGAGCTACCCGAACTGGGTGGCGGGCAAGGCCTACCGCACCGGCGACATCGTCCGCTACACCGACGGCAGGGCCTACATCGCCGAGCACGACAACCCGGGTTACGACCCCGTCATCAGCACCTGGTACTGGGAGCCGTACGCCTGCGACAACGGCCCGGGGACGCCCGTCGGCACCTTCGTGGTCACCGAGGCGCAGTTCAACCAGATGTTCCCGGGCCGCAACTCCTTCTACACGTACAGCGGCTTGACCGCGGCCCTCAAGGCCTACCCCGGATTCGCCAACACCGGCAGCGAGACCACCAAGAGGCAGGAGGCGGCGGCCTTCCTCGCCAACGTCAGCCACGAGACCGGCGGACTGGTGCACATCGTCGAGCAGAACACCGCCAACTACCCGCACTACTGCGACTGGAGCCAGCCCTACGGCTGCCCGGCCGGCCAGGCGGCCTACTACGGCCGCGGCCCCATCCAGCTCAGCTGGAACTTCAACTACAAGGCCGCGGGCGACGCGCTCGGCATCGACCTCATCAACAACCCCTGGCTGGTGCAGAACGACGCGGCCGTGGCCTGGAAGACGGGCCTTTGGTACTGGAACACCCAGAACGGCCCCGGCACCATGACCCCCCACAACGCCATGGTCAACGGCGGCGGCTTCGGGCAGACCATCCGCTCCATCAACGGCTCCCTGGAGTGCGACGGCAAGAACCCCGCGCAGGTGCAGAGCCGGGTCACGAAGTACCAGCAGTTCGCGCAGATCCTCGGCGTCTCCCCGGGCGGCAATCTCTACTGCTGACCCGCACGGTGTGTGCGAGACTCCGCCGATGACCCCGGAAGCGATCACGGCGGACGCCGCCGGCACCTGGAGACTGGGCGACACGACCGTCGGCCGCATCGGCTTCGGCGCGATGCGGCTGACGGGCGACGCCGCCTTCCACCTCGGCACGCCGAGCGACCGCGACCGGTCGATCGCCGTCCTGCGCAAGGCGGTCGACCTCGGCGTCAACCACATCGACACCGCGGCCTTCTACTTCTCCTCCCTGCGCTCCGCCAACGAACTCATCAACAGCGCGCTCGCCCCGTACCCGGACGACCTGCTCATCGCCACCAAGGTCGGCCCCTTCCGCGACTGGTCGGGGGAGTGGGCCACCTCGGCCCGCCCAGAGGACCTCCGCGGCCACGTCGAGGAGAACCTGCGCCAGCTCGGCCGGGACCACCTCGACCTCGTGTACCTGCGCCGGATGGAGCAGGACTCGATCACCGAACACTTCGGCGCCCTCGCCGAGCTGCGCCAGGCCGGACTCGTCCGCCACCTCGGCGTCTCCGGCATCGAGCCCCGCCATCTCGCCGAGGCGCAGGTCATCGCCCCGGTGGTCAGCGTCCAGAACCGCTACGGCCTCGGCGACCACCAGCCCGCCGCCGAGGAACTCCTGCGCCTGTGCGGCGAACAGGGCATCGCCTTCGTCCCCTTCTACGCCATCGCCGGCGACAGCGGCCCGCACGGCGCCACGACCGCCCACGGAGAAGCGGTCCTGGCGGCGGCCCGCGCCCACGGCACGAGCCCCGCGCAGATCCGCCTGGCCTGGACCCTTGCCCGAGGCCCGCACGTCCTGGCCATCCCCGGCACCGGCAATCCCGGGCACCTCACGGAGAACCTGGCGGCCGGATCCCTCCGGCTGACGTCCGAGGAGCTGGAGGGCTTGAACGCGGGGCACGCGAAGGCGGGTTGAGAGTCCGGCAGGCATACCGGTGGGGCTATGCGGCCCACACCCCGTCGCGCATCACATGCCGCCCGCGCAGCTCGCGCACCTCCCGCCAGGCCTGGACCTCGCGGGGCCGTATCCGGAAGAACGCGTACGCCGTGCCGTCCCGGCGGGGATCCCACCCGGTCTTCGCGGTGAACGCCTCCACCGCCCCGGCCGGCACCTCGCCTCCCTCGTAGGCCGTCACGTCCCCGTCGATCAGCACCACGTCCCGCGTGTCCCCGAAGGCCAGCCGGGCCCGGCCGCCGTCCCGCAGATTGCGGCCGGTGGGATTGGTGAGCCGCGTCGACAGCCACAGACAGTCCCCGTACCGGACGAACCACAGCGCGACGAGACACGGCACCCCGTCCGGCCCGGCCGTGGCCACCCAAATGTCGGTCTCATGGTCCAGCCGTTCGAGGACGTCCAGCCGGCGCTGCCGAGGGTCACGAAGCGGCTCGTTGATCTCCATGTCCAGGACGCTAGCCGCCCGCCTGTCCCACCCGCCTCGGTCGCCGGTCCCACGCGGAGGGGACGCGAGTCCTAGGTCCGGTCCGGAGTTCGAATCACGAGTGTGGTGCGATGCCGCGGAGCCAGAGCATCGCACCACACAGGTGCAGTCCGGCCTCGTAGCTCCCCGGGGTCTTGTCGTACCGGGCAGCGATACCGCGCCAGTCCGCAGCCGGTTGATGCACCGTTCCACGGTGTTGCGCTCTTTGCAGAGTGTCGCGTCGTGTGAGACCGGCCGGCCGCCGGCGCGGCGACCCCGCGCACGCCCACGAAGCTGGTCACCGTGCACCGGCGCATGCCCGCGCCGACTCGTTCCTGTCCCGCTCGATCGCGTGACTCCAGCCCCGGCTCGACAGGCGGCTCGGTGAACCGGCCCGAGCAGCAGCGGATCCTCGTCGAGGAACTCCGCCCAGGAACGGCGGATGCCCAGCCAGGCCCCCATCAACCGGCCGTACGCCTCGAGTGCCTCGTCCAGCCGCGGAACGTCCGCCACCTCCTGCACGTCGTACCCGGCGTCTCGCATTCGGGCTCTTCGTCGTCATCTGCATCGACAGCGCCGGGCAGTGGTGGCGGTCCACCGCGAGGTGGTGCTGCGCGGAGGCTTGGTGGAGTTCCACAAGCTTGGCGTCCGAGGTGGATTGACCCATGAAACGTTCATTGAAATGAACCTTCTAGCGGGTCTTTGGCTCTCGTAGATTCATTGATGTCAGCACGAAGTGCCTGGTGGGAAGCCGGGCCGAGCATCTGGGAGACGTTATGGACGCCGTTGTGAACCAGCCGGTTGGCCCTGTCCTGGTCCGGCCGGAGAGCGTTGAGGTCATACAGGATGGTGCGCTGAGCCTGATCGGTCTGCTCGCCGACGCCGGAGAGACCGGTGACGCGCTCACTGCGAACAAGGCGACGTTCCGCAAGGGTTCGCCGGGGGCTCCTGCGCACTTCCACACCAAGGCCAGCGAGATGTTCTTCGTCCTGGACGGCACGATGCGGTTCCTGGTGAACGACGAGATCGTGACCTTGGGCAAGGGTGGTTTCCTGACCGTTCCGCCGACCGTGCCGCACGCGTTCGCGCCGGCCCCCGGCAGCGAGGCCGAGCTGCTGGTGGTCTTCACCCCCGGTTTGCACCGTTTCGACTACTACCGGCTGCTGGAGCGGGTGTACCGGGGTGAGGCCACGGTGCAGGACATCCGCGACAGCTCACAGCAGTACGACAACCACTACTTCGACAGCCCCGTGTGGTCGGAGGCGCTCGCCGAGCGCTGAACCCCTGGCCGGGCCACGCCGCCCGTGGCCCGGCCTGGTAGCCCCCTGAAAACCCGACACCGATCCGCCGAAAGCGGTGCCCCCTTCCCGGGGAGGCACCGCTTTCGGGGTTCAGGCGTCAGGTGGCAGAGCTTGGCACAGCGCGTCAAGCGCCGGTCGATAGCGGTGTTCGGGGGGTGTGGCATAGCCGACAACCAGACCGTCATGGTGGGGGTCGGGGCTGTCGGGGTGGCCGAACGTCGCCAAGCCGTCGAGGGCCAGGCCCATCCATGTCGCCGCTTTGACGGTGGACGCCTCGGTGCCCGGCGGCAGCCGCAGGACCGCGTGCAGTCCGGCCGCGATGCCGGTGACCGCGATGTGCGGGGCGTGCTCGGCCAGCGTCGTGACGAGCAGGTTACGGCGGGCGCGATAGCGCTGCCGCATGCGGCGGATGTGCTTGTCGTACTGGCCGGAGGCGATGAACTCCGCGAGCGCGAGCTGGTCGGTGACCCCCGTCCACGCCTCGCGCAGCCCCTTGGCCGCGAGTGTGGCCTCGACCAGATGCGGCGGCAGGACCATCCAGCCGAGCCGGATCGCCGGGGACAGGCTCTTGCTGACCGAGCCGATGTAGACGACATGGTCGGGATCAAGCCCTTGAACCGCGCCCACGGGTTCACGGTCGTAGCGGAACTCGCCGTCGTAGTCGTCCTCCAGCATCACGCCGCCACGACCGCGCGCCCAGTCGACGGCCGCGGCACGACGCGTCGAATGCAGCGGACCACCGGTCGGGAACTGGTGAGCGGGAGTGAGCAGGACGGCCCGCGCTCCACGCCGAAGCGGCAGACCGGGGTGCGATGCCAACTGATCGGTCCGCACACCCTGGCCGTCCATGCCCAGCGGGACCGTGCTGACTCCGGCGTCGGCCAAGATGCCGCGGTGGAAAGGCAGGCTGTACGGCTCGACCGCAAGCGGCCCGGACAGCACCCCGCCGCCGAACAGCAGCCGCAGCGCGTGAGCGAACCCGGCACAGACCACGATCTGGTCCGGTGAAGTCGACACACCGCGCGCCCGAGCCAGGTACTCGGCCAGTACACGGCGCAGTTCGGGACGTCCCTGGGGATCGGGTGGGGCGAACGCGTCGTATGGTGCTGCCGTCACCGCCCGGCGGACGGCCGCGGCCCACGCGGCGCGGGGGAAGGACGTCGCGTCCGGCTGCCCCTGCTGGAGGTTGTGGGCCACGACCTTGCGGCCGGGCGCCTTCTTCGGAACACGCTGCGGCTTGGCCTCCACCCGCTTGGCGACCCGGGTACCGGACCCCTGACGGGCGGTCAACCAGCCCTCGGCGACCAGCTCGGCGTAGGCGTCCGCGACCGTGTTGCGAGCGACCCCCAGGTCCACCGCGAGCGATCGGTAGGGCGGCAGCAACGTCCCCGCCGTGAGCCTCCCGCTGCGCACCGCCTCCCGCAGCGCCTCCGCCACCGCAGCCCGACGAGGTCCCGTCAGAGACAGCTCAAGATGCAGGTCAGAGCCCGCCTCCTGAGCAGAATTGACCCGTGACTCCGCCATCCGAACGCACCCCTCAATCAGTCTTTCAGGTGCATAGGCTAATCGACATGAACAACACAAACGCTAACGTCGGCCTCTCCCGCATCAACTTCGCCGCATACGCGCCGCGCGCGTTCAAAGCCCTGATCGGCTTCGACGCCGCGTCCCGCGCGGGCCTCGACCCGGCCTTGATCGAACTGGTCCAGATCCGGGCGTCCCAACTCAACGGCTGCGCGTACTGCCTCCACATGCACACCACCGACGCGCGCAAGGCCGGCGAAAGCGAAGAACGCCTCCACATGGTCCAGGCGTGGCACGACGCAACCCACTTCTTCACCCCATCCGAACAAGCCGCCCTGGCCCTGACCGAAGCCATCACCCAGATCGCCGACGGCGTCCCCGACGACGTCTACAACCGCGCCACCGAACACTTCGAGGACACCGAACTGGCCCAGCTCATCTCCGTGATCCTGACGATCAACACCTGGAACCGCATCGCCATCACCACAGCCAAGATCGCCGGCACCGACGAACGACACTGAACGCCTCAGCAGCCGCGCCACCACCCCTGGCCAGCGCGCGGATCACGAGCCCTGCTGCCTACTTCTCGCGGCTGTCCGCGGACGCAGGACGTAGGCAGCAGGAACGACCGCGCCTCCGGAAATGTCGAGGACGACGAAGACCCACTCACCACCGTGGAGCGCGAACTCGCCGAAGAGATCGGCCGCAGCGGCCCGCTCCCCCTGGACTCTGGGTACGTGCGCCACATGGTTCGACTACGACGTGTCCGGCTCGGGGTCGGCGTCGAGGACCGCGGTGAGCCGACTGACGGTGCGAGCGCGGTGCTCGTGCTGCTCCGCGGAAGTTCGTGGAGGGGCTGAGGCCATGACTGGCGACGGTCTCACGACCATGTGTTGGCGTGGGCTTCGAATGTCTCGGGGTCACTGTGCATGGGCAGGACACATAGCAGGTGCCCGCCTGGTGCACGAAGCACGTGGCACTCCAGCCACTGCGATATCTGCACGGCACCGAGGGCAAGTAGGCGCGCGGTCTCGGCCTCGACGTCGTCGGTCTCGATATCGATGTGGAAACGAGGTGTGTCATCGACTGCCTGGACGGCGGTGACCAGCCCTGGCAATGCCTCGTGCAGCACGGTGAACTGAGGCTCTGAGGGGACCGGCTGCGCGGGGACACCGAGGGCGGCCGACCAGAAGGCGGCTGCGGAGGCAGCTTCGGTTTCGGGAGTGTCGATCAGGATGGCGTAGACGCGGCTCCGGTGCATGGGCCGCACGGTATCGATCCGCGCAAGCTTGCAGGTCGAGCTGTTCCTCTCCACCCTGACCCGCCGTGTTCTGCGGCACGGCGACTTCGCAGGCCGCGACAGCCTCATCGAGAAACTGGAGGCATACGTGATCGGGCACAACGAGACCGCGAGGCCCTACCGATGGACCTGTGAAAGGCACCCCACTCAAGGCCACCTGACCAACGCCCCCTCCACGAGCTTCTGCGGAGCAGCACCAGGTCCGCCGGCCCGTGCGGGGACCCGCGGACCGGGTCCCTCCGGAAAGGACTGGCGCCCGTCGGGTTTTACGTATAACCTCTCCCGCTAATCAGCTCTCCGAAAGGCCCCGATGAGTCGCATCGCCCTGGTCACCCTCGTCGTCGACGACCACGACGAGGCGATCCGCTTCTACACCGAGGCGGTCGGCTTCCGGCTCGTCGAGGACGAGGCCCGCCCCGACGGCTCCCGCTGGGTCGTCGTGCGGCCGGGCGGGCACCAGGAGGGCACCGGCCTGCTGCTCGCGCGGGCCAAGGACGACTCCCAGCGCTCCCGCGTCGGAGACCAGACCGGCGGCCGGGTCGGCTTCTTCCTGCATACCGAGGACTTCGCGGGCGACCACGCCCGGATGAGCGCCGCCGGCGTGACCTTCCTGGAGGAGCCCCGCCACGAGTCGTACGGCTCCGTCGCCGTCTTCCGGGACCTCTACGGAAACCGCTGGGACCTGCTCCAGCCCGCCGGCTGACCGGCCCCGCACCCCC